>JACOVL010000041.1 GCA_016177355.1 Betaproteobacteria bacterium
CACCGGGATCGCGCTCATGTCGAAGCCTTCGAGGATGCCCAGCGCGATCTGCGCGGCGATGCCCTGGCTGTTGGGCGGGATCTCGTGCAGCGTGTAGCCGCGGTACGGATGGCCGAGCGGATCCACCCAGTCCACGGTGTGGGAGGCGAGATCGTCCAGCGTCATCGCGCCGCCGTGCTGTTTCGCGTGCGCGGCCATTTTCGCGGCAAGGTCTCCCTTGTAGAAGGCTTCGCCCTTTGTTTCCGCGATGCGCTGCAGCGTGCGGGCGTGGGCTGGCGCGAGGAATTTTTCACCCGCTTCCGGCGCGCGCCCGCGCGGCAGGAAATGCCCGGCGAAGCCCGGAACATCCCGCAGTTCCGCCACCTGTTGCGCCCACAACCGCGCAATCGTCGGCGATACCAGGTAACCGTCGCTGGCGTAGCGAATCGCCGGCTCGAACAGGTCGGCGAAGGGCAGCTTGCCGAATTTTTCCGAGAGCGCGACCCACGCCGAGACCGCCCCCGGCACCGTGACCGCATCCCAGCCGCGCTGCGGCATCGCGGAGTGGCCCTTGAAGCGGCCGGGATTCCACGCGGCGGGGGAGCGGCCCGAGGCGTTGAGCCCGTGCAATTTCCCGCCGTCCCACAGGATGCAGAACGCATCGGCTCCGATGCCGTTGCTGGTCGGCTCGACGACGGTGAGCGTGATGGCGGTGGCGAGCGCCGCATCCACGGCGTTGCCGCCCTTCAGCAGCATGCGCAACCCGGCCTGCGCGGCGAGCGGCTGCGAGGCCGCGACGACGTTGCGCGCGAGCACCGGCATGCGCTGCGATGGATACGGAAACTGCCAATCGAAGTGCTTCATTGGAGTTCAAGGTTCCGGGTTCAATGTCGCACGACGATCTTCGAATCTTAACCGTTGAACGTTGAACAGGCCTGTTTCATTGCGGTTCAATTCCCGCATCCTTCGCCACCTTGCGCCATTTCGCGACCTCGGACTTGATGGAAGACGCGTGCTCCTCGAGCGTGCTCCCGATCGGCTCGGCGCCGCGATCGATCAGGGTCTTCTTGTTCTTCGGGTCATTGATCGCGGCAACCAGCGCGCCGTTCAGCTTTTCCGCAATCGGCCGCGGGACGCCCGCCGGCCCAACGAACCCGAACAGGCTCTGGACGACGAATCCGGGCAGGCCGGACTCCACCATGGTGGGGACATCCTTGGCCGAGTTCGCGCGGCTCGCGCCGGTCTGGCCGATCATGCGCAGCTTGCCCGCGCGCACGTGGCCGAACAGCAGGGGCATGCTGGCGAACTGCAACTGCACCTGTCCCGCGATGAGGTCGATGACCGCCGGGCCCGCGCCCTTGTACGGCACGTGCACGAGCTTGACCTTGGCCATCGAGTTCAGCATCTCGCCCGCCATGTGTCCGATGGTGCCGGGCCCGGAAGTGGAATAGAAAATCTCCCCTGGACGCGTCCTGGCAAGCGCGATCAGCTGCTTCATGTTATGCACCGGGAGCGACGGGTGCACCACCAGCCCCGAAGGCACGTCCACGATGATGCCGAGCCCCGTGAAGTCCTGCACGGTGTCGTAGGGCAGCTTTTTAAACGTGGACGGATTGATCACGAAGCTCGCCGCGACGAGGCCGGTGGTGTAGCCGTCGGGCGCGCTCCGTGCGATCAATTCCCCGCCGATCGTCGCCCCGGCGCCCGGCCGGTAGTCCATGACGAACTGCTGGCCGATCGCCTCGCTCATCTTCGGCTGCAGCAGGCGGAAGAAGATGTCGCTGTTGCCCCCGGGCGACGCCGGGTTGATCACCCGGATCGGCTTGCCGGGATAAGGCTGCCCCTGCGCCGCAACAGCCGCCAGCAGCGCCGCGATCGCCGTCGCAGCATGCAACCGTTTCTTCATGACCAGCGCTCCTCGTCGTAATTTTTAACGCCGTAACCGCTTGAATCATACTACAATCTGCCGGAGGACCGCGCCGTCAGGAGACTGGACATGGCTTTGACCATCATGGGCACCCGGCACGTGATATCGGCCGGGCATTACCTCGCGGCGCACGCCGGATTCGAGATCCTGGAGGCGGGCGGCAACGCGGTGGACGCCGGCGTCGCGGCCGGCATCGCGATCGGCGTGCTGCAGACCGACAAGGTCAACTTCGGCGGCGTTGCGCCGCAGATCATCTACACCGCGAAGGACCGCAAGGTCCACAACATGGACGGCCTCGGCGTGTGGCCGAGAGCGGCGACGCCCGATTATTTCATGAAAAAGCACGGCGGCAGGATACCGCCAGGCGTGGAACGCTGCGTCGTGCCCGCGGCGCCCGACGCGTGGATCACCGCGCTCAGCCGCTTCGGCACCATGAGCTTTGGCGAAGTCGCCGCTTCCGCGATCCGCTTCGCGCGCGACGGCTTCCCGATGCATCCGATGATGTCGGACTTCATCAAGGAGAACCGGAAGACCTACGAGCGCTGGCCGGGGAGCAGGAAAGTGTTCCTGCCGAAGGGCCGCCCGCCGGAAACGGGCGAGGTGTTCGTGCAGCCCGATCTCGGCGGGACCCTGCAGTTCCTGGCGGACGAGGAGAAGAAGCGCGCGCGCCGCAAAGGCCGCAAGGCCGGGCTCAAGGCCGCGCGCGACGCGTTCTACCAGGGCGATGTCGCGCGCGCGGTGGCGAAGTTCATCGAGCGGGAGGGCGGGCTGATGCGCTACGAGGACTTCGCCGGATTCAGCGTCAGGTTCGAGCCCACCGTGCGCGCCCAGTTCGACGACATCGAGCTGCACTGCTGCGGCCCGTGGTCGCAGGGGCCGGTGCTGCCGATGGCGCTCAACATCCTCAAGGGCTACGACCTGAGGAGCATGGGGCACAACTCGCCCGAGTACATCCACGTCGTCAACGAGGCCCTCAAGCTCGCGTTCGCCGACCGCCACCACCACTTCGGCGATCCGCGCTTCGTCAAGGTGCCGATCGACGGCTTGATGTCCGGCCGCTACGCGCAGTACCGCCGCACCCTGATCAGCGCGGAAAAGGCGTGGCCGGTGATGCCGCCGGCGGGCGACCCGGACGCGCTGGCGCAGATCCAGCACCGCTGCGTGCCGCCGCCGCAGGCGGAGGACGCGCCGGGGCCGGGCGACACGTCGTACGTGTGCGTCGTGGACAGCCACGGCAACGCTTTCTCGGCGACGCCTTCCGACGGCTCGGACAAGACGCCGATCGTCCCCGGCGTCGGCATCCTGTGCTCGGGGCGCGGCACCCAGTCGTGGGCCGACCCCTCGCACCCGAGTTCGGTCGCGCCGGGCAAGCGGCCGCGGTTGACGCCCAATCCGGCGCTCGCGTTGAAGGGCGGCCGCGTGCACATGCCGTTCGGCACGCCGGGGGGCGACGTGCAGTGCCAGGCGATGTTGCAGGTGTTCCTCAACATCAACGTCTTCGGCATGGACGCGCAGGCGGCGGTGGAAGCGCCGCGCTTCGCCAACTACAGCTATCCCGGCTCGTTCGAGCCGCA
>JACOVL010000057.1 GCA_016177355.1 Betaproteobacteria bacterium
ATCAGGCGGAAGCGCACGTCGTGGCGGCCGTCGGGCAGCCGGGAAACGGTGCCGATCACCACCGCCTCGGCGCCGCGCGCGCGCCATTGCGCGTAGTCGACCTGCTCCGGCTCGGACGGCGGCGGATTGACACCGCCCGCGTCCACCAGCTTGAACAGGCCGCTGCGCGCGAGGTCGGCGGCGACGACCGGCGTGATCTTCTGCTCGAGCCCCTCTTCCGCGCGGAAGGGGACGATGGCGATGGGGAATTGCTTCTCGCCGCTGCCGATGATCTCGATGGTGAGGACCGCGAGCGCGGAAGGCTGCGCGGCAAACAGGAGGAGCAGGAACCCGCTGAGCCTCAGCCACTGTGCGATCGTCATGAAGGCCAATTATAACGGCTTGCTGTTGCAATTTTTACTGTCACCTGCGGGCGACAGCCGGGACACCCCTATTCTTTGGGTCGGAATTTCAGATTGAGTTCCCGGAATTCCTTGGCCAGCGCCGGATCGGGCGGCAGCGGCAGCGGCTGCGCCCTGCGGATCGCGCGCTCCACGGCGTTGTCCCACGCCGTGGCGGCACTCGCCTTCCGGGTCCTCACGTCCAGGACCTCGCCCCCGGGCAGCACGACGATATCGAGCTCGACCTCGGGATTGCCCTGCAGGTTGGGCGGCTCGATGATGTAGCGCTTGACCCGCTCGGCGATGCGCCGCTTGTACTCGTCCACCATCTTCGCCCGCTCGGAAGCCTGCTGGGCGGCGATCTTCTTCAGGGCTTCATCCTGCTCGCGGGCAAGGCGCTGCGCCTCGGCGGCCCTGGCCTGCTCCGCGACCCGCGCCTGCTCTTGCTGTTTCTTTTTCTCGGCAAGCTCCTGCGCCTTGCGTTGCTTGTCTTTCTTGTCCTTCAGCGCGATGTCGGCCTTGGGCGCCGGCACGGGCTCCGCCTTGGGCACGGGTTTCGCCTCGGCTTTCGGCGGCGGAGGCGGCGGCTCCGGCTGCGGCTTCACTTCCGGCTCCGGCTGCGGCGCCGACATGGGCGGCAGGCTCGTCCAGAGCTCCGCCACCATGGCGGCCTGCTCGCGCTTCTGCCAGGAGACGCCGAACACGAGCAGCGCGAAGAACAGCGCGTGCGTCACCAGCGCCAATGCGCCGGAGAGCGCCCGCTCGTTGGGCGTGATGAAGGTGTCGGCCGTCATCTGCCGCGCGGCTTGGCGAGCAGCCCGATTCTGCGCACCTGGTTGCTCTGCAGCATGTCCATCACTTCCAGCACCGCCTCGTAGCGCACGTCCTTGTCGGCCGCGATCACCACCGCCTGCTCCGGGTTCTGCTTCTGCTTCTGGCGGATGGCGGCGATCAACTCGTTGCGCGTGACCTTCCTCTCCTCGCTCGAGCGGCTGCGGTCGCGCAGCCACAACGCGCCGTCGGTGCGCACCGAGACTTCCATCGGCTGCAGCGGGGGGTCCGAGGTCTTGCCGACCGAGGGCAGCTCGATCTGGCCGGGGTTGATGAGCGGCGCGGTGACCATGAAGATCACCAGCAGCACCAGCATCACGTCGATATACGGCACGACGTTGATCTGGTTCATGAGCCGGCGCCCGACGCGGCGGTCGATCAGCATCTCGGCACCCAATCACGTTTCATCAGTCACGCCTTATCCTCACTGCCCCTGGCGCTGGAGGATGTTCGAGAACTCCTCCATGAACGAATCGAAGCGCGTGGCGAGCTTGTTGATGTCGCCCGCGAAGCGGTTGTACGCGACCACCGCCGGTATCGCCGCGAACAGGCCGATGGCGGTCGCAATCAGCGCCTCCGCGATCCCCGGCGCCACCGCGCCCAGCGTCGCCTGCGCCATGTTGGCGAGCCCGCGGAACGAATTCATGATGCCCCATACCGTGCCAAAGAGGCCAACGTAAGGACTCACCGAGCCGACGGTGGCGAGGAACGAAAGGTACGCTTCGAGCCGCTCCATCTCGCGCTGGTAGGTCGCGCGCATCGCTCGCCGCGTGCCCTCCATCACCATGCCGGCGCCCATGTCCGGCTGCTTTTTCAGCTTGGCGAACTCGCGGAAGCCCGCCTCGAAGATGCGCTCGAGGGTGCCGGCGCTGTTGCGCGCGTTGACCGCGCGCTGGAACAGCTCGTTCAGGTCCGCCCCGCTCCAGAACTCCTTCTCGAACTGGTCGGCGAGGCGGTTGGCGCGCTTGAAGGTGAAGATCTTGAGGAAGATGTAGTACCACGAGAACATCGAGGCGAGCAGCAGCACCAGCATCACGAGCTGCACCAGCACGCTCGCGCCGGTGATGAGCGAAATCACCGACATGTCATGGGTTACGGTGGGGTTCACGTTTTTTTCCTGTCCCGGCTATGCCTGCATATTCTAGCGGCCTTCCTCCCACAGGTCCGTCGTGCCGGCGCGGGCGGGCTGCGCCAGCCCGAAGTGGCGGTAGGCGGAAACGGTGGCGACGCGCCCGCGCGGCGTGCGCTGCAGGTAGCCCTGCTGGATCAGGTACGGCTCGAGCACGTCCTCGATGGTGTCGCGCTCCTCCCCGATCGCCGCGGCGAGGTTGTCCACGCCGACCGGGCCGCCGGCGAACTTCTCGATTATCGCGAGCAGCAGCTTGCGGTCCATCACGTCCAGGCCGACCGCGTCCACGTCGAGCATCTTCAGCGCCGCGTCGGCCACTTCGCGCGTGATGCGGCCCTTCGCCTTCACCTGCGCGTAGTCGCGCACGCGCCGCAGGATGCGGTTCGCGATGCGCGGGGTGCCGCGCGAGCGGCCCGCGATCTCGCCCGCGCCGTCGCCGCTGACCTCGATCTCGAGGAGCTTCGCCGAGCGCAGCACGATGCGCCCCAACTCCTCCGCTGTGTAGAACTCGAGCCGGGCGACGATGCCGAAGCGGTCGCGCAACGGATTGGTGAGCATGCCGGCGCGGGTGGTGGCGCCGACCAGCGTGAACGGCGGCAGGTCGAGCTTGACCGAGCGCGCCGCCGGCCCCTCGCCGATCATGATGTCGATCTGGTAGTCCTCGAGCGCGGGGTAGAGGATTTCCTCCACCACCGGCGACAGGCGGTGGATCTCGTCGATGAACAGCACGTCGTTCGGCTCGAGATTGGTGAGAATGGCGGCGAGGTCGCCGGGGCGCTCCAGCACCGGGCCCGAAGTGTGGCGAAGGTTTACGCCCATTTCGCGCGCGAGGATGTGCGCGAGCGTGGTCTTGCCGAGCCCCGGCGGGCCGAACAGCAGCACGTGGTCGAGCGCTTCCTTGCGCTTGCGCGCGGCCTCGATGAAGATCGAAAGCTGGCCGCGGATCTTTTCCTGCCCGATGTACTCCTCGAGCAGCCTGGGACGGAGCGTCCTCTCGAAGGCCTCTTCCTGCGGCGAGGCCGGCGCGGCGGCGATCAGGCGGTCGGTCTCGATCATTCAGAACCCGTCATTGCTTCGATAGAAGCTTCAGCGCCTGCCGGATGCCTTCGGCGACCGCCAGGCCGGCGGGCATTTGCTTGATTGCCCAACTCGCCTCGCGGTCATTATAGCCGAGCGCAAGCAGCGCATTGGTGATGTCGCCCATCTGTCCGTCGCCTTTCGCCGATGCGGGCGAAACCGACACCACATCGAGCTTGTCGCGCAACTCGAGCAGCAGGCGCTCGGCGGTTTTCTTGCCGATGCCGGGTATTTTCGTGAGCCGGCCGCTGTCCTGGGAGCTCACCGCCTCGCGCAGGTCGGACACGGACAGTCCCGACAGCACGGACAGCGCGGTGCGCGCGCCGACACCGGAAATTCTGAGCAGCTGCCGGAACGCATGGCGCTCGGCCTCGGTGGCGAAACCGTAGAGCTGGTGCGCGTCCTCGCGCACGACGAGGTGCGTGAGCAGCGTCACCTCCGCGCCGGCCGCGGGCAGCTGGTAGAACGTGCTCATCGGCACGTCGAGCTCGTAGCCCACGCCCTGCACGTCCACCACGATCTGCGGCGGGTGCTTCTCGAGGAGCTTGCCGTGGATGCGCCCGATCATTCAAAACCCCATTTAACCGCCGATGAACGCCGATGAACGCGGATGAAAGGCCACAAAGACCAGGAACGGACAGGACTCACAAGATTCTTACAGCAAAAACCAAAACGTTCTTTTGCTTGAATCTCGTTGATCCTGTTAATTCGGTCCATTCTGGTTTTGATCTTGTCCGTGTTTATCTGCGTGTATCTGCGGTTTCATTCAAATCTGCGGTTTCATCTAACCAGCCTCCCCCTCTTCATGCGATAGCCCGCGGTGGCGAGTTTGCCGAGCCCCTGGCCGCCGTGCGCGTGGCAGATCGCGCACGCCAGGGCGTCCGCCGCGTCCGGGCTGGGATCGCCGCCGAGCCGCAGCAGGCGCCGCACCATTTCCTGCACCTGCCGCTTCTGCGCGTGGCCGTTGCCCACCACCGCCTGCTTCACCTGCAGCGCAGTGTACTCCGCCACCGGCAACCCGCGCATCACCGCGGCGCAGATCGCCGTGCCGCGTGCCTGCCCGAGGAGCAGCGTCGAGCCGGGGTTGACGTTGACGAAGACTTTTTCCAGCGCGACCTGGTCCGGGCGGTGCGCGCTAATGACCTCGTCCAGGCCGTCGAGTATCGTCTTCAGCCGCCGCGCGAGATCGCCCCGGGGGGTCCGGATGCAGCCGCTGGCGACGTAGGTGAGGCTGCGGCCGACGCGGTCCAGCACGCCGAACCCCGTGATGCGCAATCCCGGGTCTATGCCGAGTATGCGAATGATCCGTCTCCGGGCCGCTCAGTTCTCCAGCACGGCCGTGGTATAGACTTCCTGCACGTCGTCTATCGCCTCCAGCGCGTCGAGCAGCTTCTGCATGCGCGCCGCATCCTCGCCTTTCATGGCGTTTTCCGTGACCGGCTTGAAGGTCACCTCGGCGAACTCGGCTTTGAGGCCTTTTTTCTCGAGCGCCGACCTCACTGCGGTGAAATCATTGGGCGCTGTGATCACCTCGATGCTGCCGTCGTCGTTCGTAACGACGTCCTCGGCCCCGGCCTCGATCGCGGCGTCCATCAACTTGCTCTCATCGGTGCCGGGTGCGAACACGAGCTGCCCGCAGTGCTTGAACATGAACGCGACCGAGCCCGCCCCGCCCAGGTTGCCGCCGTGCTTGGTGAAGGCGTGGCGCACGTCCGCGACGGTGCGCGTCTTGTTGTCGGTCATGCAGTCCACCATCACCGCCGCGCCGCCGATGCCGTAGCCTTCGTAGCGGATCTCCTCGTAGTTCACGCCGTCGAGGCCGCCGGTGCCGCGCTTCACCGCGCGCTCGACGTTTTCCTTCGGCATGTTGTTGTCGTAGGCCTTGTCCATCGCCAGCCGCAGCCGCGGATTGGTGTCCGGATCGCCCCCGGCCAGGCGCGCGGCGACGGTGATTTCCTTGATCAGCCGGGTGAAAATCTTGCCGCGCTTGGCGTCCTGGCGGTTCTTGCGGTGCTGGATGTTCGCCCACTTGCTGTGCCCTGCCATCAAACCCTCGTAAACCGCGAATAACCCGTTAAAATAACGGGAATTTTACCACGCGGGGGCGCCCTGCCCGAACCGCTGCTCGTCGCCAAAGCCGGAACTGAACTCTATTCCGAAGTGCATGGGGTCACGAAGTGCATGGGGTCAAGTCTTGCCTTTTGCCCCGAACTGCGCGTCGAGACAACCTGGTCCTTCTTGGGCGCCCAGCCGTAGGCCTTGGCGCAGGCGCCGCCCATCAGCATCGCGCGTTCACTGTCGCTCAGGCGGTCGGTCCGGCGGAAGGCAGAACACCCGGGAGAGCGGGAGAGCGACAAGACACGGGAGGGCGCAAGGGCGGGAGAGGGGAACCCCCAAGGCAGAAGGCAGAAGGAGGAAGGCAGAAGTGCCAACCCGTGATCCGCGAGTCACGCCGCCAGCTTTACTCCGACGGGGATGCCGGCCTTGGCGCAGAGACCCACGAGGTAATCGAGGGAAAGCAGTTCCACCTTGCCGCGAACGATTTCGGAGACGCGCGGCTGGGAGATGCCCAGGCGCCTGGCGGCCTCAGCCTGGGTCAATTTTCCGCGTTCCATCCACCGGCGCAGCGCCTCTGCGAGCTTCGCGCGCAGCAGCATCACTTCCGCCTCGTGAGGCGGGAAGCCCAAGTCGAGAAAGATGTTGCCGCTCGATTCAGTGACTTTCCTGGCCATATCATGATTCCTTCGCCAGATTCCGCGCTTCCCGGTACCGTCGTCTCGCCAGTTTCAGGTCCGAATTCGATGTCTTGCGTGACTTCTTCTGGAACGCATGCAGCACGTAGACCGCATCCTTGAACGTGGCGACATAGATCACACGAAACGCCCCCGCCGGGTCCCGCACCCGGATCTCACAGGCCGCCGGACCCACCGAAGCCATGGGTTTCCAGTCATCAGGCTCTCGCCCGAGTTGAACCATGAACAACTCGTGACCCGCCCGATTGCGGGCCGCCTTGGGGAACGCGGAGAGATCGTCCTTCGCGCTTCCCACGAAGCGTACGTGTTTGATGACCAGCATATACGAATATTCGTATCACCGTCAAGCGCACTCTTCTTCCCGTAACGATCCGGCGGGGGCAGCCGTTGACCTCGGTGAGTCGCGGGCGGTCACAGGCGCCTGGTTTACGAAGAACTCGCCGATCTGGCTCGCCGGCGCTGAGATTCCAGCGTCCTGTTATCGTAGCGGCATGCTCGGTGTGCCGCTCAATGAATTGCTCCTCCTCGCCGCAGCCATTATGGCCGGCGGCGTGGTGGCCGGACTGCTCGCCGGCCTGTTCGGCGTCGGTGGCGGCGTGGTCGCGGTGCCGGTTCTCTACGAGGTGTTCCGCCTCCTCGGCGTGCCGGACGCGGTGCACATGCAGCTCTGTATCGGCACGTCGCTCGCGATCATGGCGCCGACCAATATCCGTTCGTATCTGACGCATCGCGCGACCGGTGCGGTGCTCACGGATGTGGTGTGGCAGTGGACGCCGGGCGTGATCGTCGGCATCGCCATTGGTTCGGGCATCGCCACAGTGGCGCCGTCGCCGGTCTTCAAGATTGCCTTTATCGTCATTGCGGCAATCATCGCCGGCAAGCTCCTGTTCGGCCGGCAATCGTGGCGGCTGGGGGACGACCTGCCGAAGCATCCACTGGCGCGCCTCTACGGCCTCGCGGTCGGGCTGATGGCCTCGCTCACCGGCGTCAGCGGCGGCTCGCTATGCACCATGGTGCTCACGCTCTACGGGAAGCCGATCCATCAGGCAGTCGCGACCTCTGCCGGCATCGTGGTGCCGATCGCGCTCGCCGGCACGCTCGGCTACATCGTCGCCGGTCTGCCCCATCAGGCGCAACTGCCGCCGCTGTCGATCGGCTTCGTGTCGCTGATCGGGTTTGCGCTGATGGCGCCGGTGTCGAGCGTCACCGCTTCCTATGGCGCGAGAATGGCCCACGCCCTTTCGCGGCGCGTGCTCGAAGTCGCGTTCGGGCTGTTTCTGCTCGCCGCGTCGCTGCGCTTTCTCGCCAGCCTCGTGTGGTGAGGCGATGCCGCTGCGCGATTTGATTGCGCGGTGACAAACCAGTCATACGCGCGACTTCTGCGGTGAGCGCCGTCAATCCGCACGTATGCCGACGTCCTTCACCCACTTCGCCCACGTCCTGACGTCGTTCGCGAGCTGCTTGCTCAGCGCCTGCGGAGAGCTGCCCACGAACTCCGCGCCCATCTCGGTGAGCCGCTTCTGCACATCGGGGCGCTTGAACACCTTTACCATCTCGGCGTTGAGCTTGTTGACGATCGACGCCGGGGTCGCAGCGGGCACGATCACGCCGTACCATTCCCGGATGTCGAGCCCAGGGGGCGGCGGCACGCCGGCTTCAATCATCGTCGGCGTTTCGGGCAGCGCTGGCATACGCTTTACGCTCGTGACGGCGAGCGGCCTGATCCGCTTCGCGCTGATGAGGGGCACCGCCGAGGGCATCGAAGTGAAGCCGAAGGTAACCTCGCTGCCCGCGAGTGCCACCATGGCAGGACCCGCCCCCTTGAACGGGACGTGGATCATGTCCGTGCCTGTCAGGCGCTTCAGCACTTCGCCGGAGAGATGATGCAAGGATCCTGCTCCGGACGACGAAAAAGTGACATGGCCGGGCTTTTCCCTGGCCATCCGGATCAGATCCTGCAACGCCTTCGCCGGCGAGTTTTGCGGCACGACGATGACATTCGTCACCCACACGAGCAGCGAAACGCCCGCGAAATCCCGCACCGCATCGTAGGGAAGATTCGAGTACGTGCTGGCGCTGATGGTGTACGGCCCGCTCGGCACCATCATGATCGTGTAGCCGTCCGGCGGCGCCTTCGCGACCATCGCCGCCGCAATGGTCCCGCTCGCGCCGCCGCGATTGTCGACCACCGCCGGCTGGCCGATCTGCTCGGGCAGGTGCTGCTGCAGGATCCGCGCGAGGATGTCGGTCGCGCCGCCCGGCGGAAATCCGACCACGAGCCGGATGGGGCGTTCGGGGTAATTGGGCACGGAACCGCCTTGCGCGTGCGCGGGCTGTGCTGCCATAGCTACGGCGGCGAGCAGTACTGCAACGACCGCTTGTTTTGTCATGACTCGTTCCTTTCCATGAAGGCACTCTCAGCCCAGCACCCACTTCTTCACCGCTTCCGGCGAGCCCTGCGTAATTAAGCGTAATTAAGGGGCCAAGTTCAAACTTCAGCCCTTCTTCGGCGACCAGCGGTAAGCCTTGGCGCAGGCGCCGCCCATCAGCATCGCCCGTTCACTGTCGCTCAGGCGATCGGTCCGGCGGAAGGGCTCGACGGCCTGCCCGTAGTTGACGACCGCGAAGGCGCGGGTCCAGTCGGTGCCCCACAGGCAGCGGTCGAAACCCCAGGCGTCGAACACGCGGGCGAGCGGGTCCCAGATGTCGGGAAAGGGATACGGCTCCCGGGACAGCGTGCAGGCGCCGCTGATCTTGATCACCGCGTTGGGGCGCCTGGCGAGCTCCAGCACCTTCGGCAAGTCGGCCCACGGCTGCGGCGGCGCGGGCGGCGTGCGCGGCTGCATGATGCCCAGATGGTCGACAATGAATCGCGTGTCGGGATGGCGGTCAATCACCGCCGCGCCCCGCTCGAGGTTGCCCCAGCACAGGATGTTGACCGGGAAGTCGTGCCGGACGGCTTCGCGCAGAACCCGGTCGAGACCGGCGTCGCTTGGATTGCGTCCCGGTTCCTTCGTCACGATGACCCGGATGCCGACGGTGCCCGGCGTCTTCTTCCAGTCGGCGATGACGTCGGCCACCGCCGGATCGTCCGGATTCACCGGCTTCACGATGGCGAACCGGCCAGGATGCTTCCGCTGCACCTCCACCGCGTAGCTCGCGTCGTAGCGGTACATGGAAAAGGCGGAGATGAAGATCGCGCCGTCTATTCCGAGCTTGTCCATCGCCGCCACCGTCTCGTCGCCCGTGGCGCTGGGGGGCCAGTTCGGCACGCTGTGCCACGGCCGTTTCGGCGTGTTCGCCTCGTAGGCGTGGACCTGGGAATCGATAATCGGCATCGGGGACGCTCCTCAATGGCACAATCACGCCATATCCAATGAGTGATCAGTATATGTCAGCAGGCATGACCGGGCGGTGCCCGCCTTGAGCCGGGCCGAAGGAAGGCGCGGCTGGTTCGTCGCGGGGCTGCTGCTCGCCATCGGCGGCGTCGTCTGTTTCTCGCTGCGCCCGATCTTCATCAAGCTCGCCTACGCCTGGGTCACGGACCCGGTCACGCTGCTCGCGTTGCGCATGGTGTTCTCGGTGCCGTTTTTCATCGCGGCGGCGCTCTGGGTGCGCAGCGGCACGGAGCACCGCCCGCTCGCCGGGCGCGAGCTCTGCCTCGTCGCCGCGCTCGGCATCCTGAGCTATTACGGCGCGAGCTTCCTCGATTTCCTCGCCCTGCAGTACATCCCGGCGGGAGTGGGGCGCCTGCTGCTGTTCACCTACCCGACCATCGTGGTGGTGCTGTCGGCCCTGATGCTGGGCAAGCGAGTGACCGCGCGCGAGATCGCGGCGCTCGCCCTCACCTACGCCGGGCTCGCGCTGGTGTTCGCCCATGCCCTGGAGGGGGAACAGAAGAATTTCTGGCTGGGCGCGACGCTGGCGTTCGCGAGCTCGATTTGCTACGCCCTCTACCTCGTCGCCGGCACCGAGGCCATTCGGCGCGTCGGCTCGGTGCGCTTCACCGCCTACGCGATGACCGTGGCGAGCGCCGCGTGCATCCTGCAGTTCCTGTGGCTGCGCCCGCTCTCCGCGCTCGACCTGCCGGCGCCGGTGTACGGTTATGCGATCGCAATGGCGGTCGTGAGCACCGCGGTCCCGGTGTTCATGACTTCCGAGGCGCTGCGCCGCGTCGGCGCCAACACCGTGGCGATCATCGGCGCGCTCGGCCCCGTGACCACGATTGTTTTCGGTTACCTGGGCCTGGAAGAAATCATGACGCCGCTGCAGCTCGCCGGCTCCGCCCTGGTGCTGGTCGGCGTGGTCGTGATCAGCCTCAAGCCGGGAAAGGCGTACCGTCCTTCTTCGTGAAGCGCCGGCCCTGCGGCGTCGCCCGGCCGGCGATGTCGTCGTCGGGATAGGTCACGGCGTCCTCCGGGCGGCGGTCGCCAACTTCCAGGTACACGGCATCGCGGCCGGTGCGGTTGACGAGGCAATGGCCGTCCGCTTTTCCCGCCGGGAAGCCCGCAGCCATGCCCGGCTTGAGCGCCTGCTCGCCGCCGTCGGTGACCAGCACCAGCTCGCCGCTGACGATGTAGATGAACTCGTCCTCGTGCGTGTGCCAGTGGCGCAGCGCCGACACCGCGCCCGGCGGTATGGTCGTGAGATTGACGCCGAAATTTCCGAGCCCCAGCGCATCGCCCAGCCGCTGCTTGCGGCGCCCCGAGACCCGCGACTTGAACGGCTCCGGGTAGCGCGAGCCGGTCACGGCCGGCACCGTGGCGGGGTCGAGCGCGGGGAGGTCGAGCTTGGTCTGCGTCATGGCCGTATCCGATAGTTGGCAGGGAGTAAGGATCTTATCGCATGGCGGCACGTCATTCGCACCGCGCGGCGACGCCCGCGACCCGCAGTTCGGCGCAGCGCAGCGTGCGGAACAGGTCGGCATGGCGGTATTTCGCCGCCAGTTCCGCGGCGGTATGCCCCCACTGTATGCGTACCCTGGGATCGGCCCCGGCCCGCAGCAGGTAAAGCGCAATCTCCCGGTGTCCCTGCATCG
>JACOVL010000046.1 GCA_016177355.1 Betaproteobacteria bacterium
GCCAGCTCTTCGCGCAGCTTTTCGGCGGCGTTCACCTTGGCGAACAGCCGCGTCTCGAAGTCTATGCCGGGCGAGAGGTTGCGATAGGCGTGGGTCGGGCGCGCGTAGCAATAGATGCAACCATGCTCGCAGCCCTGGTAGGGGTTGATGGACTGCGTGAACGGGATGTCGGGCGAATCGTTGCGGGAGATGATGCTCGCGACGCGCTCGGCCGTGACCGTGGTCTTGAGCGGCGGTAGATCTTCCTCCTGCTGGTCCCACCCGTCGTCGAACGCCTCGCGCACGACGCTCTCGAAGCGGCCCTCGGGATTGATGCCCGCGCCGCGCCCCTTGCGCGGGTCTGCATGCTTTCCCGTCAGGATCCTCAGCGGCATGGCTGCAAGTTTACCTGCCGGAGAGCGCGGCACGCAGGTCGCCCGAGCGCGCGGCATCGAGCCGCTGGTCGTCCTCGGCCAGCGCGACCGCCAGCATGCCCAGTCCGCGGTAGAGCTCGGCCATGCCGGGGTCCCACTCCGCTACCTGGGCGAGCTGGCGCTTGATCGTCGCCACGTCGCCGCGCGACACCGGGCCGGTCAGCGCGCGCGCCGGCCCTTTCTCGAAGATCGCGTCCACCGTTTCGCGCACCATCGGCTCCAGCGCCTTCAGCGAGGCCGCGCGCGGGATGCCGGCTTTCTCGTGCGCGCGCATCGCGGCCTCGATCAGCGCCGCCAGGTAGTTGCAGGCGAATACCCCGCCGGCGTGGTAGACGGCCTTCAACTCCGGCTTGATTTCGAACACTTTAGCGCCGACCTTCTCGAACGCGGGGCGCAGCACCCGCAGCGCCTCGCGGTCGCCCTCGGCGGCGCAGTAAGTGCCAGCGAAGGTGCGCGAGGCCTGCTCGGCATCGGTGAAGGTCTTGATCGGATGCACGCTCGCGATCAGCGCGCCGCTCCGCCGCGCCGGCTGGAGGTCGCCCGAAGGCGTAGCGCCGCTCACGTGGAACACGATGTCGTCGGGGACGACCTTCCCCGAGGCGGCGAGCGTCACGCAACTCGGCACGATGGCGTCGTCGCGCGTGGCTATCATCCATATGTCTGCGGGGCGCATTTCGCTGAGATGGCCGACCGCATGGCCGGCGCCGATGAATTTCACCGCGACACCGGCGCTCTCGCGCGAGCGCGTCAGCACGTCCTGGATCTCGAACACCTTCTTCTCCACCCACAGCCGCCCGCAGGCGCGCCCCACCCTGCCCGAGCCGATGATATTGAGGGTTTTCATGTGAGTAAGCGGTCAGCCCTCAGCGCCCAGCCGCCAGCTTAATCCGGCCTGCCGTGGTTGGCTGAATGCCGAGCGCTGATCGCTATTCTAGCCTGTCCGGCGGGTGCGGCTGTCAGCGCGCCGCAACCTGCCCGCGTTATAGTCACCGGATGCCCGTCTCCCGCCGTCAGTTCCTGATCTGCACCGCAAGCCTTGCCGCGGCGGCGCCTCTTGCCCGCCTCCTCGCCCAGCCAAAGTTCGAGAAATACCCCTACACCCTGGGCGTCGCCTCCGGCTATCCGACGCAGCAGGGCGTGGTGCTGTGGACGCGCCTTGCGCCCGAACCGCTCGCGGGCGGCGGCATGCCGCAGGCGGCGGTGGAAGTCGCCTGGGAGGTCGCCGCCGACGAGGCCTTCCGCAGGATCGTCGCGCGCGGGACGGAAATCGCCGCGCCGGAATGGGCGCATTCGGTGCACGCCGAAGTCACGGGACTCGAGCCCGCGCGCTGGTATTTCTACCGCTTCCGTGCCGGCGATGCGGTGAGCCCCGTCGGCAGGACGCGCACCGCGCCGACGCGTGCCGAGCGCATGCGCTTCGCGTTGGCGTCGTGCCAGCAGTACGAGCAGGGTTTCTACGCCGCCTACCGCCACATGGTGCAGGAAGACCTCGACCTCGTCATTCACGTCGGCGATTACATCTATGAGTCCTCCTGGGGCCGCAACCACGTGCGCAGCCACGGCACCGGGGAACCGGTGACGCTCGCCGATTACCGCAACCGCCACGCGCTCTACAAGAGCGACGCGGACCTCCAGGCCGCGCACACGGCGTTCCCCTGGATCGCCACTTGGGACGACCACGAGGTGCAGAACGATTATGCCAACGACCGCTCCCAGTACCTCGACGAGCCCCGGGTTTTCCTCGAGCGCCGCGCCGCGGCCTACCGCGCCTATTACGAACACATACCGCTGCCTGCGTGGGCGCGCCCGCGCGGCCCGGACATGCGGCTCTACACGCGCGCCGATTTTGGCGGGCTCGCCGCCTTCCACGTACTCGACGACCGGCAGTACCGCTCGCACCAGGTCTGCCCCCGTCCCGGGCGCGGCGGCAGCACCGTCGTTCCCGCCGCCGACTGCCCCGAGCGGAGCGACGCGAAGCTGACGCTGCTCGGCGCGGCGCAGGAAAAATGGCTGCAGGACGGGCTGGCGCGATCGGGCGCGCGCTGGAACGTGATCGCGCAGCAGACGATGATGGCGCAGGTGGACCGCATGCCCGGCGAGGGACAATCGTTCTGGACCGACGGCTGGGACGGCTACCCGAAGGCGCGCGGGCGACTGCTGAAATTCGTGGCGGAGAATCGCGTCGCCAACCCGGTGGTGATCGGCGGCGACGTGCACATGTTCGTCGTGGCCGATCTCATGACCGACTTCGACGATCCCCGGTCGCCCGTGGTGGCGACCGAGTTCGTCGGCACCTCCATCACCTCCCAGGGCATGCCGCGGAAAAGGCTCGAATCCTGGCGCGACGACAATCCCCATATCCACTTCACGAACAGCACGCGGCGCGGCTATACCACCTTCGATCTCACGGCGAAGCGCTGCGTCGCGCGCCTGCGCGCGGTGTGGGACGTCACCGATCCCGCGTCGAGCATCCGCACCCTCGCTACCTACACGGTGGAGGACGGGCGGCCCGGCGCGCAGCGCGGCGGCTAGCCGCTCATTCAGTAGCCGTAGAATTCCTCGGATCGCATGGCCTCCTCGCCGATGCCGATGTCTTGCAGCATCTGCTGCATCGCCATGGTCATCGGTGGCGGCCCCGCAAAATAGTAGATCGGGTTCGTAATGCCGGCGAGATGCCGTTCCAGCATCTCCCGCCGGATGAAGCCCGTCTCACCTGGCCAGGGGTGCGCCGATTTTTCCGGCTCGGCCATGGTCGCGATCAAACGGTAGTGCGGGTTCAGCTGCTCCATCTTCCGCAGCTCGGGGAGAAATGCCGCGTCCTCCGGCCGTCGGTTGGAGTAAAAGAGATACAGGCGATGCGGCAGCCGCCCGTTCGCCGCGTGCCGGGCCATCGCGAGGAACGGCGTGATGCCGATGCCGCCGGCAAGCAACACGGCCGGTCAACTCGGCTTCGTGGGGCGCGCTGGCGATCGTGAAGGTGCGGGCATTACCCTCGCTATCGGTTTCCGGTGGATTGATGAGCGTCATCAACAGCGACTGTCCCGCCTCCTGCCGGAATCCCGGGGGCTTGGAAAAATAAAACGCCATCGTGCCTTCCGCCACGGTTTCGCGCCGCACCAGTTGTGCTTCATGAACTGCCATGTCGCATTCCACCGCCGCTTAGAATGTGCGGATCCCGGAGAAGGCGTCGGCGACTTCGTGGGGCTGGCCGGAGTCGTCGTACCAATAAAGCTTGCCGGCATCCTCGGTCTTGGCGAGCTTGTGCGACCCGTCGCAGAACGGCTGGTTCTTCGACAGTCCGCAACGACAGAGATACTTTTCCTCGCCGCCAATCTCAAGCTTGTAAGGTCCGGTGTGAGTGCGTTTCACGATGCGTGCCATGACGGTCTCCTCTCAATAACGGTTTTGACGCGGTCGCATTCCCGAAGCTGCTGCACCCGATACCCCTCTTATGTTACTCAGCTTACTGCCGAGCCGGTCACGTCGCAGCCGCTCACACTGCCCGGATAAACTTTTCCGATCCTGTGCTTGGATGGTGCATGAATTTCTTTTGTGCACCGCAACAGGGCACTGCCCGGTATCCAGCCTGTACCGGGCTTCTAGCATAATCTAATTTAAAAACAATATGTTATATCAATTACTGGCGTTGCCGGCCAGGTGGCATACGAATTGCGATAGCGACAGGCATTTACTGACTTTTCTGAACCGACATGACAAAGACGCCATTTCTCAAGGCCGGACACACGCCGACGTTGTTCGCCGCGTTTCTCTACTTCGACGTGTCGTTCATGGTGTGGGTGATGCTCGGCCCGCTCGGCGTGCAGATCGCCCGCGATCTCGAGCTGACGGCCGCGCAGAAAGGGCTCATGGTCGCGACCCCGGTGCTCGCCGGCGCGCTGCTGCGCATCGTGATGGGCGTCCTGGTCGACCACCTCAGACCCAGGATGGCGGGGTTGATCGGTCAGATCGTGGTGCTGATCGGCCTCGCGTGGGCGCAGTTTTTCGGGGTCTCCACTTATTTCGATCTCCTGGTGCTCGGCCTCTTTCTCGGCATGGCGGGAGCCTCGTTCGCCGTCGCGCTGCCGCTCGCCTCGCGCTGGTACCCGCCCGAGCACCAGGGCACGGCGCTCGGGATCGCCGGCGCCGGCAACTCCGGCACCGTGTTCGCCGCGTTGCTCGCGCCGGGCCTTGCCGTCGCGTTCGGCTGGCAGAACGTGTTCGGGCTCGCGATGATCCCGCTGATCGTCACGCTCGTGCTTTATCTGATGCTCGCCGAGGACAGCCCGGAATGCCCGGCGCCGAAGCCGCTCACGGCGTACCTCGACGTGCTCAAGGACCGCGACGCATGGTGGTTCATGTTCTTCTACAGCGTGACCTTCGGCGGGTTCGTCGGGCTTGCGTCCTCGCTCACCATCTACTTCAACGACCAGTACGGGCTCTCCCCCGTGGTGGCGGGCTACTTCACCGCCGCGTGCGTATTCGCGGGCTCGATGGTGCGGCCGATCGGCGGTTTCGTCGCCGACCGCATCGGCGGCATACGATCGTTGTCAGTCGTGTACCTCATTGCGGCGGCCACGATCGGCGCCGTGAGCTTCGGCCTGAAGAGCGACTGGCTCGCGCTTGCGGTGTTCATGCTCGCGATGCTCTCGCTCGGCATGGGCAACGGCGCGATGTTCCAGCTCGTACCACAGCGTTTCCGCAAGGAGATCGGGGTAATGACCGGGCTCGTCGGCATGGCGGGCGGCGTCGGTGGCTTCTACCTCGCCTCCAGCCTCGGCTACTCCCGGCAGTTCACCGGGAGCTACCAGGCAGGGCTGCTCCTGTTCGCCGCGCTCGCGCTGCTCGCGCTGGTGGGGCTTGGCGCGGTGAAGACGCGCTGGCGCACGACCTGGGGCGCCGCGCACCTCACCACCGCGAGGATTTGACCGTGTCCCGCACGATGCCGATGCTGCAACGCGCCGCCCGTGGCCGGCCCGGCGCGTTTCCCGGGACAAACGCCGGCATGGGACTACAAGTTTCAACGGGTTATTGCAGTCGCGCCGGGCCGCGCGAAACGAACGAAGACTTCTGCGGCATGGTGACGCCCTCGGGCGCCGAGCTCGGCGCCAAGGGCGTGATCGCCGCTGTCGCCGACGGCGTTTCCGGCGGGCGCGGCGGGCGGGAGGCCGCGGAGTATACCGTGCGCGGGCTGCTCGCCGACTACTATGCGACGCCCGATACGTGGGCCGTTCCGCACGCCCTCGACCGCGTGCTGAACGCGAACAATCAGTGGCTCCTCGCCCAGGCGGTGGCGCACCGCGAGCTCGCCGGCATGGCGACCACCCTCACCGCGCTGGTGCTGCGCGGTCAGCGCTACGTGCTCGCTCATGTCGGCGACAGCCGTGCCTACCTGTGGCGCGACGGGCGGCTCGCGCGGCTCACCGCCGATCACGTCTGGGACCGTCCCGACATGCGCCACGTGCTCAAGCGCGCAGTCGGCCTCGATCCTCGTCTCGCCGTCGACTACTCGGAGGACCGCCTGCACGCGGGGGACGCGTTCGTGCTGGCGAGTGACGGCGTGTGGGAGCCGCTCGGCGATTACGGCATGAAGGAGCTGCTGTGCGAGCACCCCGAGCCCGAGGCGGCGGCGCGCGCCCTGGTGCAAGAGGCGCTCGCGCGCGGCGGCCAGGATAACGCGAGCGCGGTCGTGCTGCGGGTGGAGCGGCTCCCCGACGGCGACATGTTCGACAGCCTTGCCGACGGCCGGATGCTGCCGCTGCCGCCGCGGCTCAAGCCGGGGCAGGCGATTGACGATTACGAGGTGCTCGAGCCGCTGCACGAGTCGCGCACGACGCTGCTCTACAAGGTCATGAACCTCACCGACGGCAGTCTGGGCGTGCTGAAGACGCTGCAACCCCGGTTTGTTTCGGATGGCGAGCAGCGCGCTGCGCTCGCCGCCGAGGAATGGCTCGCGCGGCGCGTGATGTCGCATTACTTCCCCCAGGTGCTGCCGGCGCCCGAGCGCAACCACCTGTACTACGTGATGAGCTATCACGAGGGCGCCACGCTGCAGCAGCGGCTCGACACAGGCGCCCACTTCACGGTGGCCGATGCGGTCAAGATCGGCATCCGGCTCGCGAAGGGGTTGGGTGCGCTGCACCGCCTGAATGTCATACACCGCGACGTGAAGCCGGCGAACCTCCACCTGGGTGCCGACGAGAAGTTGCGACTGCTCGACCTCGGCGTGTCGCTCGCCGAGGGCGCGACGATCCATGAAACTGCGCCGGGTGCGCCCGGCACGCCGAGTTATATGGCGCCGGAATTGTTCGCGGGCGGGAGCGCCGATGCATCGAGCGATCTCTACGCGACCGGAATCACCCTCTATCACCTGCTCACGCGCAAGTACCCCTACGGCGAGGTCGAGCCGTTCCAGCACCCGAGGTTCGGCGACCCCGTCCCGCCCACGCGTTACCGTCCGGACATTCCCAAGTGGCTGGAAGCGGTCCTGCTCAAAGCGGTCGCACGCGAGAAAAAGCTCCGCTTCGAGACCGCCGAAGAACTGCTGCTCGCCCTTGAGCGCGGCGAGCGTTTGCCGGTCACGGTTCCCGGCCGCACGCCGCTGGCCGGGCGCGATCCGGTGCTGTTCTGGCGCTCGGTGGCTGCGGGGCTTTTTGTGTTGAGCCTCCTGTTGCTCTACCTGCTGGTCGCCCGCTGATATGAAGACCGGAAAAATCGTCGTGATCGGCAACGGCATGGTCGGCCAGCGCTTCCTGGAGCAGCTGGTCAACCGGCTGGATGGCGGCGCGGCAGAGGTGACGGCGCAGGTTACCGTCTTTTGCGCGGAGCCGCGCCCGGCCTACGACCGCGTGCAGCTCACCAGTTTTTTCTCCGGCAAATCGGCCGCCGACCTCAACCTCGTGCCCGACGGCTTCTTCGAAAAGCACGGCATTGCACTGCGCCTTGGCGACAAGGCTACCGCCATCGACCGCGCGCGCAAGCGCGTGCGCTCCGCGCGCGGCCACGAACTGCCCTACGACAAGCTGGTGCTCGCCACCGGCTCTTATCCGTTCGTGCCCAGGGTTCCGGGCGCCGAATGGCCGGATTGCTTCGTCTATCGCGCGATCGAGGATCTGGAAGCGATACGCACGGCGGCGAAGCGCGCGCGCACCGGCGCCGTGATCGGCGGCGGGCTGCTCGGGCTCGAAGCGGCCAAGGCGCTGCACGACCTCGGCCTCGAAACGCACGTGGTGGAATTCGCACCGCGCCTGATGGCGGTGCAGCTCGACGATTCGGGCGGGCGGCTGCTGCGCCGGAAGATCGAGGCGCTCGGCGTCGGGGTCCACACCTCGAAAGAGACAACGAAAATCGTCAAGGGCGCCGAACGCCGCCACAGGCTGCTGTTCGCCGATGGCGGATCGCGTGAGACCGACCTCGTCGTGTTCTCGGCGGGCATCCGCCCGCGTGACCAGCTCGCGCGCGCGGCCGGGCTCGCGATCGGCGAGCGCGGCGGCATCGTGATCAACGACCATTGCCAGACCAGCGACCCGGATATCTATGCGCTCGGCGAGTGCGCGCTGTGGGGCGGCCGCAGCTACGGCCTGGTCGCGCCGGGCTACCAGATGGCCGAAGTCGCGGCGCGCCACCTCTCCGGCGAGCGCGATGCGCGGTTCGCCGACGCCGACATGAGCACGAAGCTGAAGCTGATGGGGGTGGACGTTGCCTCGATCGGCGACGCTCACGGCGCGGCGCCGGGCGCGCTCAATTGCGTCTTCACCGACGAGGCGACGGGCCTCTACAAGAAACTGGTCATCTCGAGCGATCGCAAGCGCCTGCTCGGCGCGGTGCTGGTCGGCGACGCCGCCGACTACGGCAGCCTGCTGCAGATGGCGCTGAACGCCTTGCCCCTGCCCGGGCACCCGGAAGACCTGATCCTTCCGGCGCGCGCGGGCGGCGGCAAGGGCCTGGGCGTCGATGCTCTCCCGGCCACGGCGCTGATCTGCTCCTGCAACAGCGTGACCAAAGGCGCGATTTGCGATGCCGTTGCCGCAGGCTGCACGAGCCTCGGCGCGCTGAAGAAAGAGACCAGGGCGAGCACCACCTGCGGCGGCTGCGGCCCGCTGGTGAAGAGTATCCTCGACCGCGAGCTGAAAAAGCTCGGCGTGGACGTGAACCACCACCTGTGCGAGCACTTCCCCTACTCGCGCCAGGAGCTGTTCCACCTCGCGCGCGTCGGGGGGCTCAAGACCTTTGACGAAATCGTCTCGAAGCACGGCCGGGGACGCGGCTGCGACATCTGCAAGCCGGCCGTGGCCTCCATCCTGGCCGCGTGCTGGAACGAATACATACTCAAGCCCAAGCATGCGCCGCTGCAGGATACGAACGATCACTTCCTCGCCAACCTTCAGAAGGACGGCACTTACTCGATCGTGCCGCGGGTGCCGGGCGGCGAAATCCCGCCCGAGAAACTGATCGTGCTCGGAGAGGTGGCGAAGAAGTTCGGCCTTTACACCAAGATCACGGGCGCCCAGCGCATCGACCTCTTCGGCGCGCGCGTGGAACAGTTGCCGCTCATCTGGAGGGACCTGGTCGCCGCGGGCTTCGAGTCCGGCCACGCCTACGGCAAGGCGCTGCGCACGGTGAAGTCCTGCGTCGGGTCCACGTGGTGCCGCTACGGCGTGCAGGACTCGGTGCTGATGGCGATCAACATCGAGAACCGCTACCGGGGATTGCGCGCGCCGCACAAGCTGAAGATGGGCGTCTCGGGTTGCGCGCGCGAGTGCGCGGAGGCGCAGGCCAAGGACGTCGGCATCATCGCCACCGAAAAAGGCTGGAACCTGTACGTCTGCGGCAACGGCGGCATGAAGCCGCGCCACGCCGACCTCCTCGCGAAGGATCTCGACGATAAGACGCTCGTCCGGTACATCGACCGTTTCCTGATGTTCTACATCCGCACCGGCGACCGGCTGCAGCGCACGGCCACGTGGCTCGAAAACCTGGAAGGCGGCATCGACTACGTGCGCAAGGTCGTATGCGAGGACTCGCTGGGCCTGGGCCACGAGCTCGAAGCCGACATGCAACGGCAGGTCGAGACCTACGCCTGCGAATGGAAGAAGGCGATCAACGACCCGGAGACCTTGAAGCGTTTCCGCCACTTCGTGAACAGCGATCAGCCGGACCGCAACGTGGTGTTCGTCGCCGAGCGCGGCCAGATCCGGCCCGCGCGCCCGGACGAGCGTGAATCGGCCCTCGAAGCCGTGGCGGCGGCATGAGGCACGACGTGAGTGAATGGGTTGCCGTTTGCAGGCTGGACGACATCGTGCCGAACACGGGTGTGTGCGCGCTCGTAGGCGGGCGCCAGGTCGCGGTATTCAGGCTGGATGACAACAGCGTCTACGCCATAGATAACTGCGACCCGTTCTCGCGGGCGAACGTGCTTTCGCGCGGCATCGTGGGCGACCTGAAGGGAGAACTGGTCGTGGCCTCGCCGGTGTACAAGCAGCACTTCAGCCTCGCCACCGGCCGGTGTCTGGAGGATCCGGGCGTCCGCGTCCCCGTGTTTCCCGTGCGCCTGGATGGCGAAACGGTCTGGGTGGAAACGCAGGGGGAGGGATAATGCTGTTCGGACGCCACACCAAAAACCCGATCAAGATCGCCGACAAGGACGTGGCCGACTGGAAGTACACGACCTGCGGCTATTGCTCGACCGGCTGCTCGATCGAAGTCGGCCTGGACGCCGAAGGCAAGGCGGTGACCGCGCGCGGCGTCGCCGACGCGCCGGTCAACCGGGGCAAACTCTGCATCAAGGGCATTTTCGAGCACGAGCTGTTCAATTCCGCGAACCGCGGCAAGACGCCGCTCCTGCGCGAGCGGGCGATCGACGCCTACCGCGAGGTGGGCTGGGACGAGGCGCTCGATCACACCGCCGCGGAGATCAAGCGTGTCCAGGAGAAATACGGGCGCGACAGCATCGCAATCATCTCCACCGGGCAGATCCTGACCGAGGAGTTCTATACGCTCGGCAAGCTGACGCGGGGCGTCATCGGCACCAACAACTACGACGGCAACACCACGCTTTGCATGGCCTCCGCCGTGTCAGGCTACAAGCGCTCGTTCGGCTCCGATGGGCCGCCGGGATGCTACGAAGACTTCGAGCACACCGAATGCCTGATGGCTTTCGGCTCCAATCTGCCCGAGCAGCACCCGATCATCTACTGGCGCCTCAAGATGGCGCTGGAGAAGCGCAGGTTCCCGGTGATCGTGGTGGACCCGCGCGTCACCATGTTCGCGCAAATGGCGGACATCCATCTGCCGGTCACTCCCGGAACCGACCTGGTGCTGCTGAACGCCCTCGCTCACGTGATCCTGAAGGAAGGCCTGGAGGACCGCGATTACATCGACACGCACACCACCGGCTTCGAGGAGTTCTCCGCCCTGGTGGCTCACTACGATCCGGTCACCGCGGCCGGCATCTGCGGCATAGACGAAGACACCATACGCCACGTTGCGCGCCTGTACGCGAAGGCGGGTGCTGCCATGTCGATCTGGACCATGGGAATCAACCAAAGCACTCACGGCTCGGACGGCGTAGTCGCGATCAACAGCCTGAATCTCATCACCGGCAACATCGGCAAGCCGGGCGGCACCAGCCTGTCCATCACCGGCCAGTGCAACGCGATGGGCACGCGTGAATGGTCGTCCTGCTCCGGCCTTCCCGGCTACCGCGCGCTGGAAAAGGAAAAGGATCGCGAAACCATCGCCAACTACTGGGGCATAGACCCGGGGTTCTTCCCCGGGCGGCGTGGGCCGTTCATGACCGACATCTTCCCGGCCATGGAAACCGGCCAGATAAAAGCGCTGTGGCTGATCGCCACCAACCCGATGACTTCGATGCCGAACATCCCGCGCATCAGGAAGACGCTTCAAAACCTGGAATTCCTGGTGGTTCAGGACGCCTACGCCGACGTCGAGACCACCCAGTACGCGCACGTCTACCTGCCGGCCGCGCTGTGGGGAGAGAAGGAAGGCGTGTTCACCAATACGGAACGGCGCGTCAACCTGGTGCGCAAGGTGGTGGAACCGCACGGCGATTCCAAGCCCGACCTGTGGATCTTCAACCAGATCGCGAAGCGTTTCGAGCAGGGACGCAAGATCCGTTTCCCCGAAACCCCGGCCGAAGTGTTCGAAGAAATGCGCGAGCTCTCCAGGGGGCGCATGCTGGATTACTCCGGCATGACGCACGACAAGATCGAAATGCAACGCGGCATTCAATGGCCCTGCCCGGAAAATGCCGGGTCCGGATCGCCACGCCTGTACGCAGACGGCGTGTTTCAGCATCCGGACGCAAAAGCAAAGCTCATCCCGTTGCCCTTCGTCGACAACAATGAGCGGCCGGACCAGCAGTTCCCGTTCTGGCTGAACAGCGGCCGGGTGGTCGAGCATTTTCATACCCGCACCCGCACCGGCAAGATCGGCAATGTCAACAAGTTCTCGCCCACGCCGTACATGGAAATGAACCCGGATTCGGCAAAAGAGCTTGGCATTGGCCACATGACCTACGCGCGGCTGATCTCGCGGCGCGGCTATGCGGTGGTGCTGGTGCAGCTGACCCACCGCGTGCCGCATAACATGGTGTTCATCCCGTTCCATTTCCATGAGTGCGTCAATCGCCTGACGCTGGGCCTGCTCGATCCGTATTCGCGCCAGCCCGCATTCAAGCAGTGCGCGGTGAAAATAGAGCCGGCGACCGATCAACTGGCGGCAGCCGCGGCCAATGTTGCCGCGCGCAGTTACTGAGGGGCAGCATGCTCAAGGTAGGCGTGGACAAGCAAGGCCTCGCTTTCATCGAGGCGTCCTGCGGCGGCGGCTGCCAGTCCCACGCGCCTGCTTTCAAGGCCCGCCCGAACGAGCCCGCTTACGCTCTTTTGCCGCCATCGAATGGCGTCAAGGTCAACCAGTACGGCAAATCCATACAGCTCGTTGACGAGAACGATCCGCTCGCCGGGCAGAGCCTCAACATCAACAACAGCCCCGCCGTCAGCAGCAACCCCAACCGCTACCAGCAGCACGGTTTCCATTTCACTGCCGACAACTGCATCGGCTGCCACGCCTGCGAGGCGGCATGCAGCGAAAAAAACGCGCTGCCTGCGCACATCAGTTTCCGCTCGGTGGGTTACGTGGAAGGCGGCACCTATCCGGACTTCCGCCGCGTCAACATTTCGATGGCGTGCAATCACTGCGACGACCCGGTCTGCCTCAAGGGCTGCCCGACCCGGGCCTATACCAAGTTCGCCGAATATGGCGCGGTGCTGCAGGACCCGGACATCTGCTTCGGCTGCGGCTACTGCACCTGGGTATGCCCGTACAACGCGCCACAGCTCGATCCCATCAAGGGCGAGGTGTCCAAGTGCAATATGTGCGTCGATCGCCTCGAAGTCGGGCTGAAGCCCGCCTGCGTCTCGGCCTGCCTTGCAGGGGCGCTGGATTTCGGCGTGGTCGAAACCGCGCCGGAAAACCGGGTGCAGAACAAGCTCGCCATCCCCGGCTTCCCCGATCCGGAGATCACCCATCCGAACATCCGCTTCCAGCAGGTACGCGAGCTGCCGCGCGAGATGCGCCGCACCGACAGCATGCCGCTCCTCTACGTCAAGAAAGAGGAAGCCGGCAAGATCCGCTACCAGCCGCAGGTCGCCGCAAGGCCCCGCGGGATAACTGCGGGGAAAACTTCGGGCCGCGAGTGGAGCTTCGAGAAACTGCGCTCGCGTGAAGACCCGCTGGTGATCTTCACCTTGATATCGCAGTGCGTGATCGGCTCTTTCCTTACCCTGTTTCTGGGACCTGTGATCGGCCTGGAAGTGCTGTCTGTGAATGCGCACCCGACCGCTCATATGGCACTGCTGTCCGGGCTGCTCGCGCTGGAAACCTTTGCGCTCGTCATCTCCACGGCGCACCTGGGCAAACCGCACCGTTTTTACCGCGCCTTCAATAACCTGCGATATTCTCCGGTGAGCCGCGAGGTCGCAGGTATCGCGGTCTTCTATAACGCGCTGGGCCTGTACACGCTGCTCTCCGCCGTTCCGGGTCTGTTCTCCCGGCCGTTGCCCCATGAGTTGATCAGCGGGCTGCAAGTCTTCTCGGGTTGGCTGGCGGCGGCCTCAGGACCGGTCGCCCTCTACGCGATGTATCGCATCTACCGCATCAAGGCGCGCCCGTACTGGGACCACTGGCAGGTGGCGACGTCGTTCTACGGCTCGATGCTCGCCCTGGGCCCGCTCGCCGTGGCACTGGTCTACGCCGGCGTGCTGGTCCACCAGGGACAGGCGTTTTCGGGCCTGCTCGCCGTGCTCGCCTGGCCGATCGCACTGGGGCTCTCGATGGAAGGGCTGGGGCTCATCGCCCATGCGCGCGACCTCGAGCGCCGCGGCGGCGAAGCGGCCGCCTCGCGCATGGAACAGCGCACCCGTTTCGGCAAGACCTACATTCTGCGCAACACGGGTCTTGCACTTGCCATCGCGCTCGTTGGCGCGCTGGGTGTCACGCATGCCGACGGCGCAGCCGGTTTTTGGGTCTGGGCGCTCGCCGCTTTGCTGATCGTCGCCACGGCGCTCATCGGGCGCGCCTTGTTCTACGTGCTGGTGATCCCGACCACCATGCCCGGCGCGTTCTTCTGGCGCAATCAGGGCTTCGAGCAGCACGCGCGCGAAACCGGCCTGGCGCGAATGCCGCAAGTGGGCGTGCTGCCGGATGCTCATTAGGCGCCCGGGCTGGAGCACGAGAAACAACACGATGCAGAGCAACAGGACGATGATCCGGCAGGTCCGGCTCAGTGGCCCGCTATACTTCCGGCATGGCCACGGGCAAGCGCATCGTCCTCGCCGCCTTCGGCTCGCTCGGCGATCTGCACCCGTACATCGCCGTCGCGCGGGAGTTGAAACGCCGCGGCCATCGCCCGCTGATCGCGACCTTCGACGATTACCGGGCGGCGGTGGAGGCCGGTGGCGTCGAGTTCACCGCGATGCGCCCTTCGATGTCCGGCTTCGGCGATTTCTCCTCGGTGATGGAGCGGCTCGTGGACCCATGGCGCGGGCCCGAGCGCCTGGTGGGGATGTTCATGTCGCACGTGCGCGAGAGCTACGAAGACCTCTCGCATGCCGCTGCCGGGGCCGATCTCCTCGTCACCCACCCCATCGCGTTCGCCGGGCCGGCGCTGGCGCAGAAACAGGGGCTGCGCTGGGCTTCCACCGTGTTATCGCCCTTGAGCCTTTTTTCCGCCATCGATCCGCCGTTGTTCCCCGCCGCGGGCTGGCTGCGGCATGTGCGCAAGCTCGGGGTCGCGCCGTACCGGATGGTGCTCCGGATCCCGAGGTTCGTGATGCGCCGTTGGGAACGCCCGCTCTACCGTCTCCGCGCCGAGCTGGGATTGCCCACGCCGGGACCCATCGCGCAGATGGAAGGGCAGTACTCGCCGCGGCTCAATCTCGCGCTGTTCTCGCGCCTGCTCGCCGCGCCGCAGCCCGACTGGCCGGCGAACACGATGGTATGCGGCTTCCCGCGCTACGACGGCCCGCCGCCGGATGAATGCATGCAGCGCGAGCTCGACCGCTTCCTTGCGCCGGGCGAGCCGCCCATCGTGTTTGCGCTGGGTTCTTCGGCCGTGATGGTCGCGGGCGATTTCTGGCGCCACGCGATCGAGACCGCGCGCCGCCTCAGCCGCCGCGCCATCCTCATTACCGGCAGGCCGCCGGAAGAGTCCGGCGCGCTGCCGCCATCGATCAAGGCGTTCCAGTACCTGCCCTACTCCGCCGTCTTTCCGCGCGCGTCCGCCATCGTGCACCCGGGCGGCATCGGCACGCTCGCGCAGGCGCTCGCCGCCGGCCGCCCGCAGCTGGTCGTCCCCGTCGCCTTCGACCAGCCCGACAACGCGCAGCGCGCGGTGCGCCTCGGCGTCGCGCGCAGCGTACCGTTCCGGAAAGCCGCCGCCGGCACCATGGCCTCCGAGCTGGAGAAGCTGCTCGCCGCGCCCGGCTACGCTGCGCGCGCCGCAGCCACCGGCGAGCGGATCGGCGCTGAAGATGCCGCGGGCGCCGCCTGCGGCGCGCTCGAGCGGCTGCTCGGCTGAGCAGGCGTTTTCTGCTACGCTTGAGCCTGAACGAATCCGCTGCAAGAGGCGATCATGGCGCAGAAATCCGACGACAGACCGGCCGAAGCGAAGATGGACTCCGCTTCGCTCTATCGCGAGGAAATCATCACCGACCGCAAGGTCGGGACGATCCGCATGCTGACGCCGGTCAAGAGCGACGGCTCGACCGACGCCAGCCGCGCCGTGATCTACGTCGGCGAGGCGCAGATCCTCACCAATGCCGGCGCACTGCCCCTTTCATTCGAGATCGAGGCGCAATCGCTCGATGAAGCGGTGAAGAAATTCTCCGAAATGGCCAGGGACGCGGTGGAAAAAGCGGTGCGCGAGCTGCAGGAGCTGCGCCGCCAGGCGGCTTCCTCGATCGTCGTGCCGCAGGGCGGCATGGGCGGACTCGGCGGCCTTCCAGGCGGCGGCATGCCGCCTGGCGGCAAGATCCAGATTCCGTAATGAGGCAGATCTCGTCGTCGCTGACCGGGTCAGGTTAGAAGTAGGCTTGACCGGGCTTGATCGGCGGCTTCCAGTCGGCCCTGCCCCACGGCCCGTCGCCGTTTTCCCGGATGTAGGCGACGCGGCCGCGCTTCGTCGGCACGCGTTTGCCGGAAAACAGCCCCTTCAGCC
>JACOVL010000045.1 GCA_016177355.1 Betaproteobacteria bacterium
AGCGCGCGATAGCGCGCCCAGTCGAAGTGGGGACCGGGATCGGTCTTGCGCGAGGGCGCGATGTCGGAGTGGCCGGCGATGCCGGCGATCGGGTAGCGCGTCTTCAATGCGCGCGTCAGCTCCGCCAGCCGCTCGTACTGCGCGTCGGTAAACGGCGCCTCGCCTGTGCCCTCGAGCTCGACGCCGATGGAATAGTCGTTGCAGCGCTCGCGCCCGCACCAGCTCGACACGCCGGCGTGCCAGGCGCGCCTGTCGCACGGCACGAACTGGACCAGCTCGCCGTCGCGCCGGATCAGGAAGTGCGCGGAGACCTTGAGGGCGGCGATCGTTTCGTACGAGGGATGCGCCGCCGGATCGAGCCGGTTGGTGAAGAGTTTCTCGATGCCCGGCCCGCCGAACTCCCCGGGCGGCAGGCTGATGGAATGGATGACGATGAGATCGATCGCGCAGCCCGCGGGCCGCTCGTCGCAGTTGGGCGAGGCGACGAAGCGCGCGCCCTCCGCCAGGCCGTCCTCACCGATACGCAACGGCGTCAGCCTTTCGAGTCGAGCTCGTCCTTGATGCCGAGCTTCTCCATGCGGTAGCGCAGCGCGCGGAAGGTGATGCCGAGGAGCTTCGCCGCCGCGGTGCGGTTGTAGCGGGTCTTCTCCAGCGCTTCGATGATGGCCCCCTTTTCGATGCGCTCGAGGTAATCGGGCAGGGGCGTGGAAGCCCTCAGTCCCGCCAGGTCCTGCTGGCTGATGGTCTGCGCGTCCTGATGCGCCCCGAGCTGCAGGTCCTCGGCATGAATCTCGTCTCCCGCCACGAGCGCGAGCGCGCGCTCGAGTATGTTCTCGAGTTCGCGCACGTTTCCCGGGAAGGCGTACGATTGCAGCGCCCTAAGCGCCCCGCCGCCGAGCCTGGGTACGGTAATGCCTGTGGGCCTGGTCAGGCGCGCCAGGATCTCGGAAGCCAGCAAGGGTATGTCATCGCGCATCTCGCGCAGCGGCGGCATCTTGAGCTCGATGACCGCGAGCCGGTAGAACAGATCCTGGCGGAAGTCCCCCGCGGCGACTAGCTGGTGCAGGTCCTGGTGCGTCGCGCTGATGATCCGGACGTCCACCGGCATCTCGTCGGTGGAACCGACCTGGCGGACGCTCTTCTCCTGTATCGCCCTCAGCAATTTCACCTGCATCAGCAGGGGCAACTCGGCCACCTCGTCCAGGAACAGCGTCCCGCTGTGCGCCGCCTGGAAGAATCCCTGCTTGTCCTGCGCCGCCCCGGTAAACGCCCCTTTCTTGTAGCCGAAGAACTCGCTCTCCATCAGGTTCTCGGGAATCGCGCCGCAGTTGACCGGAACGAAAGGTCCGTCACCTCTCGCGCTACGCTGGTGGATCAGCCTCGCCGCGAGTTCCTTGCCGCTGCCGGATTCGCCCGAGATGTATACCGGCGCCTGGCTCCGCGCCACCCTTTCGATCATCTCGTTCGCCCGCGCGATCGAAGGACTGGTACCCAGCAGTTCCCGCGCCACCTGTGCCTGGGACTTCGAGGATTTCTTCGGCTTTTCCACCACGCTCAGCTTGAGCGCCTGCCGGACCAGGGCCCGCAGGTGAGGCAACTGCACCGGCTTGGAAACGTAGTCGAACGCGCCCGCCTTCAGGGCCGCCACGGCGTTCTCCGCGCTGCCGTGCGCCGTGATCACCGCGACCGGCAGGTTCGGATGGTGCCTGGTGACGTAATCCACCACCGCCAGGCCGTCGCCGTCGGAGAGCCGCATGTCGGTGAGGCACAGGTCGTAGCTGTGCTTCGCGAGCAGCGCGAGCGCTTCCGAGGTGCTCGCCGCGCAGTGCGCTTCCAGCCCCATGCGCGTGAGCGTCATGCCGAGCAGCTCGCGGATGTCGGCTTCGTCGTCTACCACCAGTACCTGGCTCATGCGTCGTTACCCCGCCCTGCACAGAACGGTGAACTGCGCGCCGCGCAACGTTTCGACGTAATCCAGCGAGGCGCCGTTCGCTTCGCACACTTCACGCGCGATGTAGAGCCCCAGCCCGGTGCCGCCGGCGGCGGTGGTGAAGAACGGCTCGAACAGCCGGCTGCGCAAATCGGACGGCACGCCCGCCCCATCGTCCGCTACGTCCAATTTTACAACACTGCCGCCGCGCTCCAGTCCGACGCGGATGCGGATGCTCGCCCGCTGGCGGCGGCAGTGCCGCAGCGCGTTGCGGCACAGGTTCCACATCACCTGGTTCAGGTGGCTGCGGTCGAACCACACCTCCGGTTCGGCCGAGCATTCGATCGCGAAGATTTCAGCGCCGATCTTCTCGACCCGCGCGAATTCCTCGACGAACTGATTGAGAAAGGCGGCGAGCCCGAAGCGCTCGCGGTGCGCGCGCTCGCCGCGGTTCAACCGCAGCACGTCGTTCATCATGCGATCGAGGCGCTGGCTGTTCTCGCGGATGATGGTGGTGAGCCGCGTGACGGTGTCGTTCACCCCGGGCTCTTCCTGCAGCAGCTCCGCGGCGTGGCTGATCGCCCCCAGGGGGTTCCTCACCTCGTGCGCGATGTTGGCCGTGAGCCGCCCGAGCGCCGCGAGCTTCAGCTGGCGCGCCTGCGCCTGCACGCGGCTCTGGTCCTCGAGAAAGATCACCGCCCCCAACTGCCGGTTGCCGCCGATCGGCATCAAGCGCGCGCTCACGCTGTTGGTGTAGGGAACGCCGGCGCCGGTGTCCACCGTCGCCCGCCGGCGCCACTCCTCGAAGCGGGCGGCGAGCGCCGGGGCATGGTCGGCGAGCGTCGCCTCGCCGCGCTCGTGCGGCAGCGGCCCCAGCAGGCGCTCGGCGCGCGCGTTGAACTGGCGGATCACGCCGCGCTCGTCCACCACCAGCACGCCGTCCTGCATGTCGCGGATCACGAGCTGGTTCACCTGCGCCATGTTGGCGAGGTCTATCCCGCGCTGGGCCGCGAGCCGCTCGCTCGCCACGGTGTGCTTGGCGAACGTGTGCGCAAGCCACGCGATCGCGAAGTAGGCGCCCGACAGCAACCCCGCCTGCACGAACTGGGCCACGGCGGCCTCGAGCTTGAGCACCTCGTAGGTGTGCTCGAGCAGCACCGCGATGCTGGCAAGCGCCGCGAAGAACAGCGTCAAGCGGCCGCGGCTGATCAGGCCCGCGCCGGCGAGCGTGGCGAGCAGCAGCAGCCCCAGCCCGCTGGAGATGCCGTTGCTCGCGAACAGCATCACCATGATGAACCCGATGTCGGCCGCGACCTGCAGCGCGAGCTGCAGGTTGAACCGGCGGCGCGTGCTGATCAGCACGAAGCAGGTGACGCCGAATACGGCGTAGGCGATGGCGGCGGCGACGAACAGCCTGAGATCGTGCGAGCCGAACGACACGTTCTCGCCCCAGATCGCGACACTCAGGAGCAGCAGCAGCGCGACGATCAGGCGGTAGACGCTGAAAAAGAACAGCGAGCGCCAGAACGGCTCGGGATAGTCGCCGGCGGGTGCGGCGATGTCCGCCGCCCAGGGCAGGGGCTGTCCGGTATCCGCGGTATTCATCGGGACCTGCGCGGAATCAGCGGGGCGGGTGCTCACGCTGGTGCTCGGGGGAGCAGTAGAAGCTGCCTTGCGTGACGATGGACTCGCCGCGCGGCAGGTGCACGCCGCAGTGCGCGCACCGCACCATGTCCTCGCCCGCTCCGGACGCCGGCCGCGGACCGTCGCCCCGGAGGCGGCCACGGTAACTCCTCAGGATCCAGCAGACGAGCAGCAGTCCGAGTACGAGCAGGATGATTTTCACCAAGCGATGCTCCGCGGTGCGTGACCCGCACCTAGTGTGCCCCAACCCCCCCTCATGCGTCGAGGGCCGGTCTTTCGCCGGCGCGAGGCTAGAAAAATGGTCGGGGTGAGAGGATTTGAACCTCCGACACCTGCGTCCCGAACGCAGTGCGCTACCAGGCTGCGCTACACCCCGATTTGAGAACCAAAAGGGGCGCATCCGCGCCCCCGTCAGTAGCTCCGCGTCACCGCGAAGTCGGCCAATTGTAGCAGATAATCGCGGCTGGTTGAACGCGGCAACCCCTCCAGCGCGGCGCACGCCGCGCGCGATTCGGCGCGCGCCTGGTCGCGGGCGTAGCCGAGCGCCCCGGTGGCGCGGACCGCCTCGATCACGGCATCGAGCTCGCCGCGCCCGCCGTGCTCGATGGCGCTGCGCACCCGCTGCGCCTGCTGCGGCGTGCCGCGCCGGATGGCGTGGATGAGCGGCAGCGTCGGCTTGCCTTCGGCGAGGTCGTCGCCCACGTTCTTGCCGATCACAGCCTGCTCGCCGGAGTAGTCGAGCACGTCGTCGATCAGCTGGAATGCGGTGCCGAGATGCATGCCGTAATCGGCCATCGCCACTTCCTGCCCGCGCGCCGCGCCGCCAACGATCGCGCCGAGCCGCGTGGCGGCCTCGAACAGCTTCGCGGTCTTGCGGCGGATGACATCGAGATAGCCGTTCTCGTCGATGTCGGGGTTATGGCAGTTCATGAGCTGCATCACCTCGCCCTCAGCGATCACGTTGGTCGCGTCCGCCAGCACCCGCAGTACGCGCAGGTTGTCCACGCCCACCATCATCTGGAACGCGCGCGAATAGACGAAATCGCCGACGAGCACTGCGGCAGCGTTGCCGAAAAGCGCATTGGCGGTGATCCGCCCGCGCCGCAGGTCCGATTCGTCCACCACGTCGTCGTGCAGCAGCGTCGCGGTATGGATGAACTCGACCACCGCCGCCAGCTCGTGGTGATGCTTTCCGTGGTAGCCGAAGGCGCCGGCGGAGAGCAGCACCAGCATCGGGCGCAGGCGCTTGCCGCCGCCGCCGACGATATATTCCGCCACCTGGCGGATGAGGGCCACGCCGGAGTCGAGGCGGGCGCGGATCACCGCGTCCACGGCGCGCATGTCCTCGGCGACGAACCCGCGTATCGCTTCCAGTGTCACCTTTGCGCCCTGAAAAAGAGGTGGGATGATACCAGCAATCCGCGGCGGCTCCGCCCTCCGCGCCCGCCGCTAACCCTTTGATGGCAAAACCCGACCCCGGGTTCGCCGGTGCGGTTTTCTTTGACTAACGGGCGTCCTTTTTGTAGAATGCGCGGCTTTCCCAGTAATCACCCGACAGGCGGCGCCATGTATGCGGTTGTGAAGACCGGCGGCAAGCAGTACCGGGTCAGCGCCGGCGAGAAGCTGAAGATAGAGAGGCTGCCCGCCAGCGTCGGGGACGAGATCGTCCTCGACCAGGTGCTGATGGTGGCCGACGGGCAGGCGGTCAGGATGGGCGCCCCCCTGCTGGGCGGCGCCCGGGTCACGGCCAGGGTGCTGGCGCACGGCCGCGGCGAAAAAGTGAGGATATTCAAGCTGCAGCGCCGCAAGCACACTCGCAAGACGCAGGGCCATCGCCAGAACTACACCGAGATCGAGATCCTCGGCATCGCAGCGTAAGGGAAGACGGTTCAACGGCACCGAGGTAACGTCATGGCACATAAAAAAGCAGGCGGCAGCTCGCGCAACGGCCGCGATTCGCAATCGAAGCGCCTGGGCGTGAAGCGCTACGGCGGCGAGCTGGTGCCGGCCGGCTCCATCATCGTGCGCCAGCGCGGCACGCAGGTGCATCCCGGCGCGAACGTCGGCACGGGCCGCGACCACACGCTGTTCGCCAAAGTGACGGGACGGATCGAATTCGCGCAAAAAGGCCCGGGCAGCAACAAGACGGTGAACGTCGTTCCCGCTTGAGCGGATCCGGCGCCCGCCGAAAGCCCTGTCGCGCGACAGGGCTTTTTTATTTCAGCTGTCAGCGATCAGCTGTCAGCTGAACCGGTTCAAGCGGATAGCTGTATGCTGATTGCTGATAGCTCATCATGAAATTCGTCGACGAAGCGATCATCGAGGTCCACGCCGGCAATGGCGGGGACGGCTGCGCGAGCTTCAGGCGCGAGAAGTTCGTGCCGCGCGGCGGCCCCGATGGGGGCGATGGCGGCCGCGGCGGCAGCATCCACGCCATGGCCGACCGCAACATCAACACGCTGGTGGACTACCGCTACGCGCGCATACATCGCGCGCAGGACGGCGAGAACGGCCGCGGCTCGGACCAGTACGGCAAGTCCGCATCCGACGTGGTGCTGCGCGTGCCGGTCGGCACCGTGGTGAGCGACCTGGAAACCGGCTCGCTGGTGGCCGACCTCGGGCGCGATGGCGAGCGTGCGGTGCTCGCCGCGGGCGGAGCGGGCGGCATCGGCAACCTGCACTTCAAATCGAGCACGAACCGCGCGCCGCGCCAGTTCACGCGCGGCGGCGCGGGCGAATCGCGCCGGTTGAAGCTCGAATTGAAGTTGCTCGCCGACGTTGGCCTGCTCGGCATGCCCAACGCCGGCAAGTCCACGCTGATCCGCTCCGTGTCCGCCGCGCGTCCCAAGGTGGCCGATTATCCGTTCACGACGCTCGCCCCCTCTCTCGGCGTGGTGCGGGTGGACATGAACCGCAGCTTCGTGCTCGCCGACATTCCGGGGCTGATCGAGGGCGCGGCCGAGGGCGCGGGGCTCGGCCACCAGTTCCTGCGCCATCTCGCGCGCACGCGCCTGCTGCTGCACCTGGTGGACATCGCGCCGCCCGACGACGGCGCAGACCCCGTGCGCGAAGCGAAGGCGATCGTGAAAGAGCTCGGGAAATACGACGAGGCGCTGTTTCGCAAGCCGCGCTGGGTGGCGCTCAACAAGGCCGATCTCCTTCCCGCCGGGGAGCGCGGCCGCGCGGTCAAGCGCTTCCTGAAGGGCTTTGGCTGGAGGGGCAAAAGCTTTATCATTTCCGCGCTCACCGGCGAGGGCTGCCAGGCGCTCGCCTGCGCGATCATGGAACACCTCGAACAAGGCCCGGATTCAGGGAATCGGATTCAGGCAAGGCCCGGAGCGGGACGGCGCAGGCAGCTATCATCCTGAATACCGGAGTCCCTACACCCATGTCCTCGGTTCTGGAAAAAACGCGGCGGCTGGTCGTGAAAGTCGGATCGAGCCTCGTCACCAACCGCGGCCTGGGGCTCGACGAAACCGCGCTCTCGCGCTGGGCGGGCGAGATCGCCGGACTGCGCAGGATGGGACGCGAGGTGGTGCTGGTCTCGAGCGGCGCGATCGCCTCCGGCATGCAGCGGCTCGGCTGGAACAAGCGCCCGCACGCGCTGCACCAGCTGCAGGCCGCCGCCGCGGTCGGCCAGATGGGGCTGATCCAGGCTTACGAGTCGTGTTTTCGCAAGCATCAGCTGACGACCTCCCAGGTCCTGCTCACGCACGAGGACCTCGCCGACCGCAAGCGCTACCTCAACGCGCGCTCCACGCTGCGCACCCTGCTCGCGCTGGGCGTGGTGCCCATCATCAACGAGAACGATACGGTGGCGATCGACGAGATCCGCTTCGGCGACAACGACACGCTGGCGGCTCTGGTCACCAACCTGATCGAGGCCGACGCGCTGGTGATCCTCACCGACCAGGCCGGGCTCTACGACAAGGACCCGCGCAAGGACCGGACGGCAAAGCTGGTCGCGGAAGCAAGGGCGGACGATCCCGCGCTGGTAAGGATGGCCGGCGGCACCGGCAGCCACACCGCGCTCGGCGGCATGCTGACCAAGGTGCTCGCCGCGCAACGCGCGGCGCGCAGCGGCGCGCATACGGTGATCGCCTCGGGACACGAGGAGAACGTGCTCACGCGGCTTGCGGGCGGCGAGCAACTGGGCACGCAGCTCGTCGCGGAGCGGGCGACGCTCGCCGCGCGCAAGCAGTGGCTCGCCGACCATCTGCAGGTGCGCGGCGTGTTGGTGCTTGATTCCGGCGCGGTCAGGGCGCTCGCAGCGGGCGGCAAGAGCCTGTTGCCGATCGGCGTGATCGAGGCGAGCGGCGAATTCGAGCGCGGCGAGGTGGTGAGCTGCCTAGACGAGGCGCGGCGCGAGATCGCGCGCGGTCTCGTCAACTACAGCGCGCAGGAGGCGCGCCGCATCTTGCGCGCGCCCTCGAGCGAGATCGAAGCCCGGCTCGGCTACGTGGACGAGCCGGAGCTGATCCACCGGGATAATCTGGTGCTGTTATGATCAGCGCAGGCTGCGGCTCTCGCGCCTGAGCGCCTCCAGCACCTCCTTGGGCGTTGCGACGGTGCGCGGGGTCGGGCAGAAGAAATCCTTGTACAGCACGTAGTGGTGGCGGTTCACCGCCTGGTCCTCGATGCGCCGCCATTGGGGATCGCGCGCGCGCGACCAGCCGCTGGCCCGGCCCGTCGCGTAGTACTTCTGCTCGCGCGTCTCGCAGCGCACGCCTTCGTAGGTGACGTTGGTCGCGCCGCCCGCCGCCTGGATGACGAGGGTGTAGCGCGTGACCCCGTCCTCGCCGAGCGAAACCGACGCCGAATCGATGTAGTAGCGGTGCGGGCTCGCCGCGCTCGGCTCGAACGGGATCAGGTTCCCGGGTTTGGGGTAGGACGGGATCCGCGCCTCGATTTCCTTCCAGGGCACCTTCTCCTCGTCGAAATCACCGTCGCGGAACAACTGCGCGGCGGCGGGCCACGCCGCGGCCAGTGCAATCAGCGCCAGCCAGCGCATGCCGACGTCAATGCAGATCCGCCGAGTCTTATCCGATCCGTATGCCGTCAAAGCTCATTTGACGCTGAATTCCTCGTAATTCAAGTAGCGGAAAACATACGCCGCTAAAGCGCCACCCGCAAAAGGTCCAACCAAATAAGTCAGAATATTGTCGATCGCCGAACCGCCTATTATTGCGTCCATCAATGCAGGGCCTAATGCAACAGCGGTATTGAATGCTCCGCCGGAAATAGGCCCCCCTGAAAAAGCGCCGGTCAACACCGTAAATCCAATTGCCAACCCGTAGATATGATTACCCTTCAGCTTCTCGGTGGTTGCGACATTGAGAACTACTGATGCCAAAGCGAAGGTAAACAGGATCTCGACAAGGATCGCTTTCCAGGCCGCAACATTTGCCCCGGGAACGGGAGCGTTGACTTTTCCAATCAGGATATAGCACAGCAACGCCGCCACGA
>JACOVL010000049.1 GCA_016177355.1 Betaproteobacteria bacterium
CGAAATAAGCGGCCAGCGCATCGCCCAGCGCCTGCGGCTTGACCTTGAATTCCTCGGTCAGCACCGTCTCCATGTCGAGGTTCTTGCGCCGCGCCGAGCGCTGCGCCAGTTCCAGCTCTTCCGCCGATATCACCGCGCCGGTCACCAGGCCGTCGTACTTGGTGCGCACCTGCATCATCGGCCCCTGGCGCTGGCGGAACGCGATCGCCAGCGTCTCGGCGAGCTGCGTCACGCCCTCCTCCATCACCGGCGGGAACGGCTGCCCCGCCTTGGAGTTGATGATCTGCACGACGCCGATCAGCTCCTTGCTCTTGGCCTCCAGCACGGGCGCGACCAGCATCTGCTTGGTGCGGTAGCCGGTCTTGGCGTCCACCGCCTTGAGGAAATTCAGTTGCGGGCTGTACGACTTGAGCTCGGCGTCGTCGTAGACGTCCCGGATATTGATCAAGCGCTTGCTGGAGGCGACGAAACCGGCGACCGATTGCTCGTTGATCGGCAGCTTGATATCCTTGAACGAGCCGAGCCCGGTCTTGACCTTGGAGATGATCGAGCCCTTGTCCTCGCTCGTGAGATAGATCGTCAGGCGGTCCGCGTTGAACAGGTTGCACAGTTCCTGCGACAGCTCGAGGATGATCTCGTCGATGTTCTTGGTCGCGTGGACCTTGTTCGTGACCGCCTGCAGCTTGGTCTGGAACTGCAGCTTCTCGGCCAGGTTTTCCTGGCTGGCCGGCTTGCTCTGAAGTACGGTACTCATGGCAACCTCACCCTGGCTCGGTTCGTGTTCCGGTCAAAATTCGAATACCTGGTTGTTCTGCAGCATCCGCGGCCTGCGCCCCCTCACCTTCACCGCGATTTCCTCCATGATCAACTCGGATTCGCGCGGCTTCAAGTGCGTGATGAAGATCTCGGGGGATCTCTTGAGCTTGGCGAGCTCGCCGGCGAGCAGGCTCGGGCACAGGTGCCTGGAAACAACCGCCAGCTTCCGCTCGCGGTCCGAGAGCGCGGACTCGATGATGAGATACTTCAGGTTCGCGATCTTGTTGACCTTCGGCCACAGCGCGTCGTTGGTCGTGGTATCGCCGGTGAACACCAGGCTCGCCTTGCCGGAATCGAGGTGATAGCCCACCGCCGGCACTACGTGATTGGCGGGCAGCGGCGTGATCCTGCGCCCGTTCAAGGCCACCGTGCCGCCCAGCGCCACGGTTTCGTAACGCAGCATCGGGTTCTTTGCGTTCGGGATCTGGCTGAAGTCCGGCCACAGCTTCCAGTTGAACAAATGGTCCTTGATGATCTTCAGCGTCTCCTGCGTGGCATGCAGCGTCAACGGCTTCTTGTCGCGCATCCATCCCACGGTATCCACCATGAACGGGATGGAGGCGGCGTGATCCATGTGGGAATGCGTGAGGAATACATGATCGATCTGCGCCATCTCGTTGATCGAGAGATCGCCCACGCCGGTGCCCGCGTCTATCAGGATATCGTGGTCGAGCAGCAGCGAGGTGGTCCGCAGGTCCCCACCGATGCCGCCGCTGCAGCCTAGGACCCTGAGCTTCACTTGGTCTCAAACTTCCAGACGCCATCCCAGTCGGCTCCAGGTGGGTTTGCCCGCAGGCGCCCGATCCGCTCAAGGAACTCGTCGTAGAGCCCGCCGTCGGCGGTCATTTTCCTGAGGTTGAGGAGCTGCAACTCAGCCATGTCCCAATCCCGCGCGCGGTATAGTCTAAGCGCTTGATTCCATATCTTTATTTCATCCAGCTTGGCTCGATCTACCGCGCCCTCCAGGCCGAGCGGCTGGTAGATCGCGACCGGCTCGTCCTTGCCCTTCACCCGCACCCGGTCTACTTCGCGGCAAACGAACCCGGAAATCCTGCTCTTGGTGCCCTCGCCGATAATGATATCAGCCCCATACTGCTTTGTGATGCCTTCGAGCCGTGAGCCCAGGTTCACGGCATCGCCCATCACCGTGTAGGCCTTGCGGATTTTCGAGCCCATGTCGCCGACGCGCATCGTGCCCGAGTTGACGCCGATGCCGATCTTGAACGTCGGCCAGCCTTTCGCCTTGAACTTCTCGTTGAGCGCCTTGGCCTCGCTCTGCATGTCGAGCGCCGCCAGCACGGCGTTCTTCGCGTGCTCGGCGTCGGCCACGGGAGCGCCCCAGAACGCCATGATCGCGTCGCCGATGTACTTGTCGAGCGTGCCGCGGTGCCGCTCGCGGATCGCCAGGCTCATCGTGGTCAGATACTCGTTGATATAGACGGCGAGGTCCTCGGGGGTCAGGCTCTCGGATATCGTCGTGAACCCGCGCACGTCCGAGAACAGCACCGAAAGCTCCTCGGCGCGCGGCGCCATGTTGAATTGCTCGGGGTTCGCCGCCATCTTGTCCACGAGTTCCGGCGGCACGTACTGCCCGAACAAGCCGGTGATCTGGCGCATGCCGCGCGCCTCGATGAAGAAGCCGTAGGCCATGTTGAGGGTAAAAAGCGCCAGTATCATCACCAGACCCGCAGCGAGCGGCAGCACCAGGTGCCCGTAGTGGAACACCGCCACGTTCGTCACCAGCACGAGCAACAGTGCGACGACCGTGATCAGGGTCGAAACCAGCGGACCCAGGAACGGCAGCAGCAGCGCCATCGCCAGCCCGGAAACGAGGAGCAGCGTGAACTCGGCGCCGAGCACGTACGGGGGGCGCTGCTTGATGTTGCCGTCGAGCATGCCCGCGATCATGTTCGCGTGCACTTCGACCCCCGGGTAGACGGAGCCCACCGGCGTGGCCCGAAGGTCGAGCAGCCCCGGCGCGGTCGTGCCCACCAGCACGATCTTGCCCTTGAGCTCCGCCGCGTCCACGCGCTCGTTCAGCACGTCCACGATCGAGATGTACTTGAAGCTCCCCTTGTGCCCGCGATACGGAACCAGCGCGCTCGCGGTGTCGTCCACCGGGATCCGCAACGAGCCGACATTCAGCCACTCGAGATCCGGATAGCCTCTGCGTGAAAGCGCCGTGTCCGGGGAAAGCGCCTTTACCTCCGGCGAGCCGAGCAGCACGCGCACCATCGCCAGCGAGAGCGGCTCGAAAAACGCGCCGTTGTGCTCGGCGAGCATCGGCACGCGCCGCACGATACCGTCGTCGTCGGTCCACGAGTTGAAGTGGCCGGCACTGGCCGCGGCTTTCTGCAACACGCCCAGGTTCGCCGTGTAGCCGCCCCACGATGTCGTCCTGATCGTCCGGCCCACGAAAGACTTGGAGGTGAAGATCGGCGCGGGCAGCATCCCCTTTTTCCGGGCCGTCGCAGAGTCCTCCTCCAGGAAGATGTAGCCCATCACGACAGGCCGGCCCTTCATTTTGCGCGCGAGGATGTCGTCATATTCGAGAAACGGCTTGAGCTGCTTCAGCACCGAGTGATACTGGGGGACTTCCCGCAGCTCGCGTTCGGACAGCCTTTCCAGCACGCGGATGCCGGACGACTCGTCGCGCTCGGCGAACACCACGTCGAAGCCGGCGATCGCCACGCCGTACTTGTCGAACAACACGTCCAGCAGCAGCGCGAGCCGGTCGCGCGGCCATGGCCAGCGGCCTTCGCCGCCCTTCTCCTTCTCGGCGAGGCTCTTCTCGTCGATGTCCAGGATGACGATGCGGGGATCCACCGTGCGCGGCATGGTGAGCCGCAGCCGCGTGTCGTAGATGATCGCCTCGAGGTTTCCGATGAGAGGCAGCTCCAGCCCCCACAGCCTGACGACGTGAACGAGGAAGACCAGCACCACGACCAGGCCGATGATGATCCGCGCCAGATGCTTTTTTATCACCGCCAGCATCGCCACATCCCCCGTGTTACCGCTCCTTCACCGTTCTATTTCGGGCCAGAAACAAAGGCCGGAGACCGGCACGCCACGCCGATATCCGGCCCGAGCCGGGCCCGCCCACGCAGCCGCTACTTCTTGATGAAAAACTCCATCTTCACGCCGGCCAGCTCGATCACGTCGTGATCGTTGAGCTGCCGGGCCTGGGCGTCAACCACCTTGCCGTTGACCACCGGGAAGCTGGCGCCCTCGACGTGCGTGATGAAGTAGCCGTGCGGGCGGCGCGTGATGACGGCCACCTGGACGCCCGGCTTGCCGAGCGTGGTCAGATTCTTGGTGAGGTCCAGCTCCTTGCCGGCGCTCGGGCCGGTGAGAATCTGGACCGCGCCCAGCAACTGTGCCTCGGCCGCGGGCGGCGCCTTGGGCGCAACGGCCGCCGGTGGCGCGGCAGCGGGCGGCGGCTTGGGCGCGGCGGCCGGGGCGGCGCCGGCCTGCATCGCCTGGGTGTCGCTGAATGCCTTGGGCGCGGCGGTAACCTTCGGCGGGCGCGCCATCACCATGGTCTTCTCGAAGTCGTCCGCCGCGGTCTGCCCGGCGCCGGCGGCTTCGGTAATGTACTTGAGCTTGTACTTGCCGATCTCGACCACGTCGTTGTTCTGCAGGATGTGCTTCTTGATCGGGTTGCCGTTGACGAGCGTCCCGTTGGTGCTGCCCAGGTCCTCGAGGAAGGAGTCGTTCAGGATGGTGACGATGCAGGCATGCTCGCTGCTCACCGCCAGATTCTCGATCTGGATATCGTTTTGCGGCTTGCGCCCGATGGTAATGCGTTCCTTGTCGATCGGGATCTCCCGGATCACCGATCCTTCCAGACTGAGAATCAACTTCGCCATGGTGGTATCCCCGCCTTATCTAAACCAAGCTTTCAATTTCTCCAGCCATCCGGCATGTGCCGGAAAATCCTTCACTACCCTCACCAGTATCACCGAAATGTTGTCGCGCCCGCCGTTGTCATTGGCCTGTTGCACCAGCTGCTGCGCCGCGAGCGGCAGGTTGGCCTGCAGCGAGGCGAGCGTCAACTGGATGTCCTCATCGGTCACCATGTCGCTCAGTCCGTCCGAGCACAGCAGGTAAACGTCGCCCGGCTGCGCCGGATACGAGTGGACTTCGGCCTCGACCTCCGGGTCGATGCCGACGGCGCGCGTGACCAGGTTCTTGTTCTGCGAGAACCTGGCCTGCTCCTTGGTTATCATGCCGCTATCTATCTGTTCCTGCAACAAAGAATGGTCGCGGGTGACCTGCTCCAGGGTCCCGCCGCGCATCCGGTACAGCCGCGAGTCCCCGACGTGCCCGACGGCAATCTGGTTGTCGTGCCACAGCGCGACCACCAGGGTCGTCCCCATGCCTGAATACTGCGGCTGGCTTTGCGATGCCTGGTAGATGGCGGAGTTCGCGCGCACGGCATGCTCGGCGATGAGCGCTTCCGCCGCCCCGCTGTCGAAATTCTCCGGTTCCTTGTCGGCCAGCGCCTTCTTCACCTCGGAGGAGATCAACGCCGCCGCGATACCGCTCGCGACCTCTCCCGCGTTGTAGCCGCCCATCCCGTCCGCCAGCACCGCCAGGCCGATCCCGGCGTCGGCGGTGATGCTGTCCTCGTTGTGCGACCGCACCATGCCGGGATGGGTGGCGGTTGCGACTTCCAGGGC
>JACOVL010000050.1 GCA_016177355.1 Betaproteobacteria bacterium
CCCTCGTAGCTCTGCCCGCCCTTCTTCGGCGTCACGCCCGCGACATAGCAGTTTTTGCCGTTCGCGTACTCCTTGCCCATCCTGGTATGGAACTGCCCGGTCTTGCCGGTGATGCCCTGGGTCATCACCTTTGTGTTCTTGTTGATCAGGATGCTCATCTCGCGCCGCCAATGAATAAATGTAAGTGGTTACTCACTCCGGCCGTCACTTTCCCCTGGCGGCCGCTACGACCTTCTGCGCCGCGTCGGCCATGTTGTTTCCGGATATGATCGGCAGCCCCGAATCGGCGAGGATCTTCTTGCCGATCTCCACGTTGGTGCCCTCGAGCCGGACCACCAGCGGCACGTTGAGCTTGACCTCCCGCGCCGCCGCGACGACCCCTTGCGCGATGACGTCGCATTTCATGATGCCGCCGAAGATGTTGACCAGGATCGCGGCCAGCTTGGGATTGCGCAGCATGATCTTGAACGCCTCGGTCACCTTTTCGGTGGAAGCGCCGCCGCCGACATCCAGGAAATTGGCGGGCGAGCCGCCGTAGAGCTTGATGATGTCCATGGTCGCCATGGCGAGGCCGGCGCCGTTCACCAGGCAGCCGATGTTGCCGTCGAGCTGGATGTAGTTGAGGTCGTACTTGGAGGCCTCGACCTCGGCCAGGTCTTCCTCGTCGAGGTCGCGCAACGCCACGAGCTCGGGGTGCCGGAACAGCGCGTTGTCGTCGAAGTTCATCTTGGCATCGAGCGCCAGAACCTTCTCGTCGCCGGTCAGTATCAGCGGATTGATCTCAGCGAGCGAGGCGTCGGTGTCGTCGAACGCCCGGTACAGCGCCTTCAGAAAATCACGTGCTTGCGCAACGCTCTTCTCCGGCATGCCGATCTTGCGCGCGATGTCCTCTGCATCCTTGTCGGCAAGTCCCTTGGCCGGGTCGATCGTCACCTTATGGATCTTCTCCGGCGTCTTTGCGGCGACTTCCTCGATGTCCATGCCGCCTTCGCTGGAAGCCATCAACACCACGCGCTGCGTGCTGCGGTCGATGACCATGCCGACGTAGAGCTCCTTCCGGATATCGGCGCCTTCCTCGACCAGCAACCGCCGCACCTTCTGGCCCTCGGGGCCGGTCTGGTGGGTCTTCAGCTGCATGTCCAGGATCTGCCCCGCGTGGCTCTTCACCTCCTCGGGCGACCTGGCGAGCTTGACCCCGCCGCCCTTGCCGCGCCCGCCGGCGTGGATCTGGGCCTTGACCACCCACACCTTGCCACCGAGCTTTTTCGCCACCTCCATCGCCTCGTCAACACTGAAGCAGGGGTGGCCACGCGGTGTGGCTACGCCATACTTGCGCAGGATTTCCTTGGCTTGATACTCGTGGATTTTCATCGCTGCGGGGTCTTTCTCTGCTCGCCGCGCTGCTCGTCGGGCGCGGGAAATGTAAATCTATTACAGCCGGTTACGCTGCAGCCTTGACCGGAGTCAATAATAACAAACCGCCGTCCGGGCCAGCGCCGAAGCCTTGTGTGGCAGGATGCGCTCGTCGCATCGACCGCGGCCGTGCACTGCCGTGCAACCGCCATCGCCGGGCGTATGGCCGAAAACAGGGACGCCTATAATCGCGATTGCGAGCCAGGGTAGATTTGGGCGGATGGATATATGGCACTGCACCAAAAGTCCTCAATGGACTATCAAGGCCCGGCTTTCAGGCACATGCTCATGGCTGAGGAAGGCAAAAAAAAGCGCAACCCTTTGGGGGGTTGCGCTCGAATTCCACCAAAGGAGGAGGTTTTGGAGGAGTGTGCTCTCGTCGAGCACAGAATCATTATGCCATCAGCAGCAGCCTCATGCAAGCGTTTTCTTCTGCTCCGCAATATTCAAGGCAAAACCAGTATTTAATATTTTATTTCAATAGGTTATAGTGTAACACCCCGTTACAGAGCTGTGCCAGCTACCGCATCACCAGAACCGGTATGCGCGTATGGGTGAGCACCTTGCGGGTTTCGCTGCCGAGGAGCACTGCCGCCAGGCCTTTGCGGCCGTGGGAGGTCATCACGATGAGATCGCAGTTGCGCGCCTCGGCGGTCTTGAGTATCGCGTCGTAAGGATGGTCGCTGGTCTCGCATACCGTCTCGCACGGCACGCCGGCGTCCCCGGCGCACTTGCGCACGAAAGCGAGATAGCTCTCCGCCCGCGTTTTGGCTTCCTCCTCGATGCGCTCCTCGGTCACGGGATCGAACGCCCCTTCGTACGCGATCAGCAAGTGATAATCCGGTATCACGTGGATGCAAGTGATCCGCGCTTGATGGAGCTTGGCGAGTTCGACCGCCGAGCGCACCGCGCGCTGAGACAGCTCGGACCCGTCGGTTGGTATCAATATGTTCTTGAACATCGGAACTCCTCCGCGCCCGTGGCGCGCCCTGGCCCGATTCCATCAGTTGGACCCCGCTCAAAAGCTTGTCGCTCCGGGCGCAGGCTGTCAAGAGCTTCCCTATAATCACCGCTTTCCGCCAGTCGCTACGCGAAGGAAGCTCCATGCCGCAGACGCTGGTCCTGACCGGCGACGTGAACCTCATGAACGTCACCGACCCGGCCGTGCCATTTCGCCTGGTGGCGCCGCTGCTACGGCAGGCCGATGCCGTTTTCAGCAATCTCGAGTGCTGCCTCTACGACCCCCCGGGTGGCCACGCCGTCGAAAGCGAAGGCTTCTACGCCCCCGCCGGCCCGGGCGGGGAGACGCTCAAGCTGGCCGGCATCCATGCGGTGGGCAACGCCAACAACGTCAATTACGGCGAAAGCGCGATCCGTTCATCCAATAGACGACTCGACGAAATCGGTGTCGCGCATTGCGGCTCGGGCGCAAATCGCGCCGAGGCGCTCAAGCCCGCGATCATCGAGCGAAGCGGGTTGCGTTACGGCTTTCTGCAACGCACTTCGGTCTACTGGCCGACCAATCACGAAGCGGGGCCTAAATCGGCCGGCGTCGCGGTGATCAAGGGACATACGGCGTACCAGCTGCCGCTGCACAAGACGCGGCCCGAGCTCCCGCCCTGCAACCGGCCGGGGCTGCCGCCCGTCATCCTCACGTGGGCCGACCCTGAATACCTCGGCTGGTTCAAGGACGATATCGGGGCGCTGCGCAAGCAGTGCGATGTGCTCGTCGCATCCTGCCATTGGGGTTTGCATGAGGAAGTCCTGCAATACATGACCGAGATCGCGCATGCGGCGATCGACGCCGGCGCCGATGCTGTCATCGGCCACGGTCCGCACTTTTCGCTGCCGGTGGAGGCGTACCGGGGCAAGCCGATTTTCTACGGCCTGGGCAATTTCTCCTTCCACACCGGCCACGGCGCGCGCAGGCACGGCAACTGGATCGGCATGCTGGCGCGCCTCGCGTTCGAAGAGGGCGGAATGGCGCGCGCGGCATTCCGTTTCGTGCGCCACAACGAGCGCAACGAGACCGTCTTGTGCGCGATGAAGAACGAGCAGGAAATGCTGGGCCGAATCACCACGAGCAGCGCGGCCACAGGCACTCGCATCGAGATCGAGGACGACGAAGCCGTGCTGCAGTTGCGGGAATAACCTTAACCAACCTGGAGAACATCATGAGCGAATCTGTATTGCGCGGTGTGCCGCCGCGGCCTGAAACCAACCTGCGCGACCGGGTGACCGCATGGCTCCCGCAGGGCTTTGCGAAGATCGTGCAGCCGATCGCCTCCACCGTCATCACCACCGACGACAAGGGGCTCGTGGCGGGAGAGGTCAGGATCGCCACCCGCGACGGCCCCGTCCCCGCCTACCGCGCGATGCCCGAGAAAGGCGGCAAGCTGCCGGTCGTGCTGGTGGTGCAGGAAATCTTCGGCGTGCACGAGCACATCAAGGACGTATGCCGCCGGCTCGCCAAGCTCGGCTACTTCGCGATCTCGGTCGAGCTCTATTATCGCCAGGGCGACGTCACCCGATTCACCGACAACCAGGAGATCTTCGCCAAGGTGGTGAATTTCGTCCCCGACAGCCAGGTCATGTCGGACCTCGACGCCGCCGTGGTCTACGCGGAATCCACCGGCAAGGTGGACACCTCGCGGCTGGGCGTCACCGGGTTCTGCTGGGGCGGCCGCATCACCTGGACCTACTGCGTGCACAACCCCAAGGTGAAAGCGGCGGTCGCCTGGTACGGGCGGCTGGCGGCCCCTTCAAAGGCAGCGCTGCAGCCAGCGTATCCCGTGGAGCTCGCGCCCCATCTCAAGGTGCCGGTGCTGGGGCTTTATGGCGGGGCCGATGCCAGCATCTCGGTCGAGACCGTCGAACAGATGCGGGCCGCGCTGAAGGCAGCCGGGAATACCGTGAGCGAGATCGTCCTCTACGACGGCGCGCCCCACGCCTTCTACGCCGACTACCGGCCGAGCTACCGCAGGGAGGCGGCGGAAGACGGCTGGAAGCGGATGCAGGCGTGGTTTAGGAAATACGGCGTCGCCTGAGGAACTCGTCGGATCCCGGCCTGACGAATTCCTAAAGATCATCGCCCGCCACGTGCGCCGGGCCGGTCGCCGCCGGCTTCGGCGGCTGAGGGGACGCCCGCTTGCGCTTCCGGACCGTGACCACATATACTTCCACATATAAGCGTCGGAGGGTGCCGCATGGGCCAAGTGACCATTTATCTGGATAGCGAAACGGAAGCGAAGGCGCGGGCGGCGGCACGCGCCGAGGGAATGCCGCTCAGCAAGTGGGTGGCCGGGCGCATACGGCGGCGCACGCGCGGCGAATGGCCCGAGGCGGCCCGGGCGCTGGCGGGCGCGTGGCCCGACCTGCCCTCGGCCGAGCGCATCCGCAAATCGGGAGCGAAGGACGTCACACGAGGCCGCGTGTAGCGATGTACGCCCTGGACACCAACACAGTACTCGACTACTTCAAGGGAAAGGGCGAGGTCGCGAAGAATCTGCTTGCGGTGCCGCCGGGGGAAGTGGCCCTGCCCGCCATTGTCGCCTACGAAGTCTGGATCGGCGTGCTGGGCTCGCAGAACGCCAGGCGCCGCCAGGCCCAGTACGAGCAGTTCCTCGCGACGGTCGAGGTCCTGCCGTTCGATTCCGCCGTCGGCCGGCGGGCCGCCGAACTGCGTTACGCCCTGGAGCGCCGCGGCGAAGGCATCGGCCCGATGGACACCTTGATCGCGGCCACGGCGCTCTCGCGTAATGCAACCCTGGTGACGCGCAACCTGCGCGAGTTCGGCAGGGTACAGGGATTGAAGGTCGTTGACTGGCACGGCTGAGAGCGCGGCAATCTCTTTCGCGGAACTCGGTTGTTTTGAAGAGCCCGAGGGTCGAGCCCGAGGGGGCGAACGATAGGAAAATCAATCCGGCCGCGATCCCGCATCGCCGAGCCGACGCGCTGTGGGCAGACACTTGACTACTGCCTGTATGTATGGTCAACTCAAGTTGAACATAGGAAAACGGTCATGAACATCACCATCAACGCCAAGCAACTGCGCGCGTCGCTGCCGAAACTGGTCGCACGCGTGCAACGGGGTGCGCGATTCACCGTGCTTTACCGTAGCCGCCGCGCGTTTCAGATCGTGCCGATTGACGAAGCGGACACTCCGCGCGGCGCCCTGCAAGCCGACCCGCTATATCGTGCCAAGGCGGTGGGCAAGTCAACAGACGGTAAGGTCGCCGCCGGCCACGACGCCATCCTGTACGGCGGATGAAGGGCCTGTTTGTTGACACTGCAGGCTGGATGGCCTGCGCCGACGCAGGTGACCCGTCTCACGCGCCTGCCTGCGAAGCGCGCAATACGGCGTTGGAGCAGGGGGCGTTGCTAGTGACGACGGATTACGTGATGGACGAAACACTGACGCTCATCCGCATGCGTTTGGGATTGCCCGCTGCGAAAGCGTGGTGGGAACAGATTGAAGGAAGCACGCGGGCGCGGTGGGAATGGGTTGGGATCGAGCGCTCGGAGAAAGCACGGAAAATGTTCTTTCGTTTCCGCGACAAAGCGTATTCCTTTACCGACTGCACAAGCTTCGTGGTGATGCAGGAATTGCGCCTCAAGCAGGCGCTGACCACCGACCACCATTTCCGCCAGATGGGGTTCCAGGTCTTGCCGCGTTGAAACGAAACGATAAAACGATAAGAAAATCAATCCGGCACTGATCTCGCCGCGCCGAGCGCGCGCGCCGGTAGCAAGTGCGAAAATGCCCGCAAAGTGCGCATAACGGGCCTTATGTTCATGCTGGCTTCTCCCTCCCTGCGAGACGACCGCGATCCGGGCGGGCCGTGAGCGGGATCAGCGGTCACACCGAGCAATTTATTCCAACCGCCAGAGCGCGGCAAGCCGTTCCCCGCGCCCCGGTCGCTCTGAGGCATTTCTCCCGCACTGCAGGTCGGGCGTAGCCGGGAAAACCTTGACCTCAGTCATGGCAACCCTTAGCATCGCGGTATCTCATTTGTGATACAGGGTGCCGATATGGCGATTTCGTTGAGGGTCCCGGAGAACGTGAAGCGGCGCATCGCCAAACTGGCGGAGGAGCGGGACACGACACCGCATGCGTTCATGCTGGAGGCGATTCGCGATCGGCTGGACGCCGAAGAGGCCCGGGCGGCGTTTCACGCGGAAGCCAGACGCCGGCTCGCGCGCATGAAGAAATCGGGTCTGGGCGTGCCTGCCGAGGAGGTTTTCGACTATCTGCTGGGCAGGGCCGCCGGGGGAAAGCCGCCACGGCCGAAACCCCGGAAGCACCCGTGATTGTTTTTGCGGAAGAAGCGCTCGGCGATCTCGAAAGGATCTTCGAGTTCAACTTCCAGGCCGATCCCGCTGCGGCACTCGACCACATCAACAAAATACGCAGCGCGGTACTGGTACTCGATACCCACCCCGAGATCGGACGAAGGCTGCGAGGCCATTCGAGCCTTCGTGAGTTGGTCGTTTCCCACGGCAAGTCGGGCTATGTCGCGTTGTACGAATATTCTCCGGCCGAAAGCCTGGTGCGCGTTGTCGCCGTCCGGCATCAGCACGAAGCGGGCTATCGAAGCGTGTAAGGCGCGCGCCGGTGATCGAATCGATGTAATGCATCGTGAAATGCTAAAAGAAAAAGGCGGGGGATGCCCGCCTTTTTTCCGTTCCGCGCCGAAAGCGGCGCGCGTGGAAGACAGCCTTACTTCTTCTCTTCCGCGGCCTTCTTCTTGCCTTCGCCCTTGGTCTTCTTGGCTTTGCTCTTGGTCTTCTTGGCTTTGCCCTTGGCCTTGCCCTTCTTCTCGGCTTTCGGCGCGTCGGCCTTGGCCGGTGCAGCAGGTATTGCCGGGGTTGCTTTGGGCGCGTCGCCCTTGGCCGGTACAGCAGGTGTTGCCGGGGTCGCCTTGGGCGCGTCGCCCTTGGCCGGTGGCGTGGTCTGCGCCGCGGCGCCGAAAGTGGCCGCCGCAAAGGCCGCGGCAATCAGGGTGGTCAATAGTTTGCTCATGTTTCGCTCCTTTTCCTCGAGTACGGGATGGTTGTCCCGGAAACGTTTTTCCGGTTTCAGCCTGTAACGCGCGAGCCGCCCGGCGGTTGACCGTCCCGGCGCACCCGGAAGGTGTCGTCTGGCGGGTACAGTAGAATGACGCGCCCGCCACCCGGCGGCTAAAATTGACTTCATCAACTCTCACTATAATCAAACACCATGGACCTCAAACTTTCCGGCCGTACTGCACTGATTACCGGCGGCTCGCGTGGCATCGGATTTGGAGTCGCGCAGTCGCTCGCTGCCGAGGGCTGCCATCTTCACCTCTCCTCGCGCAACGCCGCCGACCTCGATGCGGCGCGCAACAAGATCCTGGCGTCGCACAAGGTCAACGTCACCTGCCACGCGCTCGACCTCAGCGTGAGCGAGAACGCGAGGAAGCTGGGCCAAGCCTGCCGCGACGCCGACATTCTCGTCAACAATGCCGGCGCAATCCCGCAAGGCACGCTCACCCGGCTCGAGGAAAAAGCGTGGCGTGACTCGTGGGATTTGAAGGTCTTTGGCTACATCAACCTCTCGCGCGAGATCTATTCGGCGATGTGCGATCGCAAGCGCGGCGTGATCATCAACATCATCGGCGGTGCCGGGGAACGCCCCACCAACGGCTACCTCGCGGGCAGCATGGCGAACGCGAGCCTGATGGCGTTCTCACGCGCCCTCGGCGCCGAGAGCCCGAACCACGGCGTGCGCGTGCTCGGCTTGAACCCTTCTGCGACCGCGACCGACCGCGGGGTGACGCGCTGGCGCAACCAGGCAAAGCAGGAGCTGGGAGACCCGGAACGCTGGCGCGAGCTCACCAGGACCTTCCCGTTCGGCCGGCCGGCCAACGTGGAAGAAATCGCGGACGTGATCGTGTTTCTCTGCTCCGACCGCGCCTCCTACATGTCGGGCACGGTCGTATCCGTCGACGGCGGCGCCGCCGCGCGCAAATAAACCGGGATTTATTTGGCCGGCGGCTTCTGCCAGGCCTGGTCCACGCCGGAGAGCGCTTCTTCGTAGCTCTTGCGCGCCCGCGCTTCCTTCGCTCTGGCCGCATTCAGCGCCTTTTTAGCGGTATCCAGCTCGCGCCTGCGCTCATCGGCCTGTTTTTGCGCGGCGCGCTGCGCTTCCCGGGCGTTGAGAAAATCCTGCTCGGCGAGCTTCGCTTCGTACTGCGCCTGCTGCAGCTCGCGGAAAGCGGCGGTGGTCTTCCTCTGGCTGCTCTGGATCGCCTGCTCGCGGCTGGTCAGATCCTCGACCGGCGCCTGTGCTACCGCGGCGGTTACCGACAGCAACAGCGTCAACCCCATGCACGATGTCTTCATGGCGTTACGGAAATAGCACACTTGAAAAGTGACTTCAATCCTGGGGTCTGAGCGAAAGCCCGGCCAACCCCGCGGCGAAACCCACGATCTCCCGCGCGGCAAGCGGGGGGCTCACGTATCCACCCTGGATGCGCTCGCAGCCGAGCGCCGACAGCGCCAGCGCGGTCTCGGCATCCTCCACGCCTTCGGCTGTCACGCGCAGCCCGAGATCCCGCGCCAGACGGGCCAGCGACCGGACGATCTTCGCGTGGTGCGTCGCCCGCTGCATGTCGCTGATGAATGTCGCGTCGAGCCTCATCTCGTCGAGCGGCAGTTGCGCCAGGTTGCTCAGGGGCGACGAACCGGTGCCGAAGCCGTCGATGCCGAGACGCAGCCCGTGCGCTTTCAGGCGCACGAGCGTTTCCTTCAGCTGCTCGAGCCCGCCGACGAGCGCTTTCTCGTGGATCTCGATCACCAGTTGCTTGGGCGGAACGCCCCAGGTGCGGAGCGCGCGGCCCACGAACTCGGGAAAATCGGGTTGCTGCAGGCCGCTCGCGGCGACTTTCAGGCAAATTGGAACCTCCAGCCCGGCGCGCGCGAACTCGGCGCGTAGCCTCAGCGCGTTATTGAATACCCACCATGTCACCTCCCGGATCACGCCCGAGGTTTCGGCCGCTTCCATCGCCCGCGCCTCGGACACCTTGCCCAACTCCTTGTCCGTCCAGTGCAGCGCGCACTCCAGCCCGCCGATCCGGCCGGAGTGCAGGTCGAGCTGCGGCTCGAAGGCGAGCTCGAGAGCGCTCTCCTCCAGGGCATAGCGCAAGCGCGCCTCATACTGCATCTTGAGCTCTTCGCTCTCGCCGTGCGCCGGGTCATAGATGGCGCTCCGCTCCGCCGTGCCGCGTGCTGCGCGCGCCGCGAGCTTGCCGTTGCGGACCAGCGTCTGCTGGTCCTCGCCGTGGTCCGGATACATCGCGATGCCGATCACCGCGTCCGGGGCGAACGAGCGGTCGCCGATCGGGATCGGCGCCTCCAGCGCGCCCAGGATCTTGTTCGCGGCGAGGATCGCCACGCCCTCGCCGGCGATGCGCGGCAGCAGGCAGGCGAACTGGTCGCGGCTCACCCGGCCAAGCTGGTCCTGCTTGCGCAGCACCCCTTCGCGCATGCGCCGGGTGACGCGCAGCATGAATGCCTCGCCTCTCTGCAGCCCGAGCAGGCGATCCACCTGCTCGACCCTCGCGACATGGATCAGGAGCAATGCGAGCTGCTTGCCCTCCTGCCGGTGGCTCTCGATCGTCGTGCGAAGGATATCCATGAAGGCCGCGTATTCGGGCGTCGGCAGCGTCCGCACCACGCCACCCCCTTCCTGGCTGCGCGCGGAAAGCGAGGCGAGAAGAGCGAGCTGCAAAAAAACAAAGCGCTGCAGCGAAAGCAAGCTCTCCGCGCAGCGCTCCGGGTCTCCGGCGTACAGCCGCAGCACGCCGCGCGTCATCGCGCTCTGGAAACGCATGCAGTCGCTCCGCATGCGCTCGATCGGCTCGCCTTCGGCATCGAGCGCCCACTCACCCAGCGCCGCGTAGACCGGCTCGGTGTCGGCGCCGCCCGCGGCCTCGGTGACCGCGAACGCGGGAGCAAGCGCTCCGGCGGCCGGAACGAACAAGTCCGGCGCACGCTCGCGCACCTCCCCGAACACCGACGCAACGCGGGCAAGGGTTTTAGGATCGGCGCTGAACGCTTCCGCCAGGCGTCCGACCAGTGCCCTGAGACTGACGCCCGGTTCCTTTTCCGCCCCGGTAGCGGAGGCCGGATCGGACGCATCCGCCCCGTTGTCAGATGAAGAATTCGGAGGGATCGATTGCGACACTGCCCTTCTCCAGCGTGCGCTTGATGCGGTACGGAGTCTCCGGATTCATCTTCGGCTCCCTCGACAGGTCGAGGATCAACTGTGGATTGAGCCGGTTGCCCTTAACGTCGAGCACCACCATGACCCGCGGCTGCAGCCGCCGCACCAGATTTTGCGCGATTACGATCCCGATCTCGCCCGAGTTCATCTCGACGAGGGCGCCCACCGGGAAGATGCCGATGCACTGGATGAACTGCTCGACCAGGGGACGGTCGAACTGGGTGTCGCGCCAGCCGTAGAGCATGTTGAGCGCGTTGGAGGGCGCGAGCGCTTCGCCGTAGGGGCGGGGATGCGTCAGCGCGTCGAAGCAATCGACGAGCCCCGCGATGGAGCCGAACAGCCCGATTTGCACGCCTTTCAGGCCCTTCGGATAGCCGCTGCCGTCGTAGCGCTCGTGGTGCAGGGCGGCGAGCGCGGGCAGCTCGGCCGGCAGTCCGGGGGTTTCCTTGAGGATATCGACGGAATGGTCGACGTGGCTCCTGCAGACCGCCAGCTCGGCCTTGCTCAAGGTGGACTCCTTGTTGAGCACGTCCTCCGGCACGCGCGTCTTGCCGACGTCCTGCAGCAGCCCGAGCATCCCGAGCAGATCGAGTTGATCGCGCGGCAACTGCAGAAAACGGCCGAAGGCGATCATGTAGATGGAGACCCCGACCGCGCGGTCGAGGGTATGCTCGCCCTTCTCCTTCAATTTGGCAAGCAGCAGCATGGCGTCGGGATTGCGCACGACGCTGTCGGTCATGTTCGTCACGGCTTCCTTCACGCGGGGGGCGTCGAGCGCCTTGCCGGCCTTGACCGTGTTGAACATGTCCTTCAGCACGGCCTGGGTCTTGCCCTGGGCCGCGCGCGCGAGCGGCAGTTCCGCGTCGACGCTCGCCTGTTCCTCGTACCTGACCTTGCTCTTGATGCTCGCGAGCACGCTCTCTTGCTTGCCCGCAGCGCCGGCCGGGCTGCGTTTCAGCCGGATTACGTCTTCCAGGTCGGGGCCCTTCTCCAGGTCGATGGTGACCTTCTTGCAGTATTGCTTCAGCGTCTCCAGCTGCTTTTCGTCATTGAGCACGAAGCCCTGGAACAGGAACGGCGTTTCCGTCCACGGCCGATCGAGCTCGGAGACGTAAACACCGAACTCCAGTTCTTTGACGGCGACTTCTTTTTTCATGGCGATAGCGTCAAATCCGTGACGGCAGGCCCCACGGCGGAAAAGGATAGGATTTTCCGTCCTTGCGGCACCGGGCGCAAGCGGCCCGGCGACGAGCGGCGTCAGAATTCGAATACGTGGTTGTTCTGCAGCGGGCGCGGTCGCAGGTCACCGGGAAGCTCCTCGATTTCCTGCATCGTCAGCTCGATCTCGCTGGGCTTCAAGTGCGTGATGTAGATTTCCGCCGGGCGCCTGAGCTTCGCCAGCTCCTCGCCAAGCATGGACGGGCACAGGTGCAGGGCCAGCTCGGCCAGCCGGCGGTCCTTGTCGGAGAACGCGGTTTCGATGATGAGAAACTTGAGATTCTCGACCTGGTTCACCACGCTCCACAGCGCGTCGTTCGGCCCGGTGTCGCCGGTGAAGACCAGGCTCCCCTTTCCGCTGTCGAGCAGGTAGCCGACCGCGGGGACCGTGTGGATCGCGGGCAGCACCGTGATCTTCCGTCCGCCGAGGACGAGCACTTTCCCCACTTCGATCTCCTGGTAACGCAACCACGGTTCTTCGGGCGTGGGGATCTGCGTGAAATCCGGCCAGATATCCCAGTTGAACAGATGCTTTTTCAGGGTCTCGATCGTGGGGCCCGTTGCGTACACCGTGACCGGCCTGGGCCGCAGCGCGCCGACCGAATCCAGGAAGAACGCGATCGAGTTGACGTGGTCGAGGTGCGAATGGGTGACGAAGATATGGTCGATCAGCGTCAGCTCGGCGAGCGAGAGGTCGCCGACCCCGGTTCCGGCGTCGATCAGTATGTCCTGGTCGAGCAGGAACGAGGTGGTCCGGTTCTGCTGCCCGCCGATACTGCCCGAGCACCCGAGCACGCGCAGACGCATCGCCGTCCCCTCGCCTATACGCGCCCGCTGCGGCAGTTGAACCCCATGCCGATATTATAGTGGGTCTGGTTGGATTCGAACCAACGACCAAGGGATTATGAGTCCCCTGCTCTGACCGGCTGAGCTACAGACCCGCGCGCATGATTTTACTGAAAAAGCGGGCCCCGCAGCGGATCCGGTCGGTCAGTGCTGCTTGTACGACACGAGTTCCTCGCGTTCCGACGCGATGACGCGCGGCCCCGACTTTCTGAAATCTTCGGAGGCAATCCAGCGCCGGACCCGATCGGGTGCAAGCCAGACATTCCGGGTGACCTGTGTGCTGCCCCAGGGCCCGGACGACCAGCCCTGCGCTTCGAGGCGGAAGGCCTCGAAGGTTCCGGCCGGCACGGTGATTTTTTCCCGCGCGACGACGCGCATATCGAGCTCAACTTGGCCGGTGCCGCGCTGGGTCGTAATCTTGAAGCGCGTGGTCCAGCGCTTGCCCACCGCAAATTCGAGCGGCAGGAATTGGGCGGGGCTGAACCGCCGGCCGTCACGGGTTCTCAGCTGGTTGCCGAGCAGGTCGGTGACCATGCCGGTATCGTACGTTACGTCGGTATCCGTGACCTTCGTGACCGTTTGAGTAAACGTCTCGACCTCGAGCTTGGTGTAGAGGTCGGTCACGCGATAGGTATAGCTGTCGCCGACCCGATAGCGGGTCCCCGCCACGGACGTGCCCTTGCTGTACGGGTTCTCCGCCGCCGATACGATCTCGACACGCTTCTCGCCTAGCGTGGCGAGAATCCGGTCGAGCTGGAGCTGCGCGAGTTCCGAGAAGCGCCCGCTCGGGTAGCGCAGCAGGTAATCTTCAAGCGGCCCCGGCTCCCGCGAAGACTTGATCTTCTCCCAAATCGTCAGTTCCTCCTCGAACTGGCGTTCCACAAGGTTTGGATCCGGCTTCCTGATTGGCGCTGGTTGCTGCTCGCGCCGGCGTTCAGCTTCTTCCTGCGCGCGTTGCTTCTCCAGCAGCGCGAGCTCCTGCTGGTATTTGCGCGTGGCCTCTTCCTGCGCAAGCCTGGCCTCGCGCATGGCCTGCTCCTCCCGGCGCCTGCGCTCCGCCTCCTCCGCCGCGCGCTGGGC
>JACOVL010000051.1 GCA_016177355.1 Betaproteobacteria bacterium
CGCCGTGGCCCGCGCCGCGCTCGAAGCCGGCGCAGCCGTGACGCTGATCTCGGGGCCGACCAGCCTCGCGGCGCCCGCCGGCGCCCGGCGCGTGGACGTCGTTTCGGCGCGGGACATGTTCGCGGCGGTCAGGAAGCACGTAACGAACACCGACATCTTCATCAGCGTCGCCGCGGTCGCCGACTACCGCGTGATCAACCCGAGCCGGCGGAAGATCAAGAGGGCGGCGGGCAGGCGCAGGCTCGAGCTCGCGCCCAATCCGGACATCCTCGCGTGGGTCGCCGGCCGGCCGCGGCCGCCGTTTTGCGTCGGTTTCGCCGCCGAGAGCGAGAACCTGCTCCGGAACGCCGAAGCGAAGCGCCGCAGCAAGAAGCTGCCGCTGCTCGCCGCCAATCTCGCGCAGCGCGCGATCGGCGCGAACGACAACGAGGTCACGCTGTTCGACGACCAGGGCACGCACAAGCTGCCGCGCGCGCCCAAGGAAACCGTCGCGCGCCAGCTGATCGCCCATACCGCGAGGCTGTACGGCGCGAAGCGCCGCAAGGGGAAGTGAAGGCCATCCTCAGCTGATGAAATCAGCCCTTGTTCTGTTCGCCCACGGCGCGCGCGATGCCGGCTGGGCGGAACCGTTCCGGGCGATCCGGAGCGCCGTCGCAAAGCGCCGCCCGGATCTCACCGTGGAGCTTGCATTCCTCGAGCTGATGCAGCCGGTGCTCGGCGATTGCGTCGCGCAACTCGTCCATGACCGCCATCAGCGCATCACCATCGCCCCCCTGTTCCTGGCGCAGGGCGGCCACCTCAAGCAGGACCTGCCGAAACTGCTCAAGGGGCTGATCGCCTCCCATCCCGCGGTCGAGATCAAGGTGCTGGCCCCCATTGGCGAGGTCACCGAGCTGCTGGACGCGATCGCCGACTGGCTCGTCAACAGCGCGCCGAAATGAGCGTTAGGTACGGAATGAGACGCACGTTGCTGCTCGCCGTGATGGCCGTCGCCGCGCCGCTGGCGCTGGCGCAACTGCCGGAAATTTCCGTCACGGTCGACGGCCACCCGCTGACGGCGGAAGTCGCGCACACCGACGCCACGCGCACCCGCGGCCTGATGCACCGGCGCATGCTGCCGGAGAACCGCGGCATGCTGTTCGTGTTCGCCGAGACGGCGCTGCACGCGATGTGGATGGAGAACACCTACGTGCCGCTGTCGGTGGCGTTCCTCGACGAGAACGGCGTGATCGTCAACATCGCCGACATGCGGCCGCACACGCGCGACACGCATCCGGCGCTGCGGCCGGCGAAATACGCGCTGGAAGTGAACCAGGGCTGGTTCAGGAAGCGCGGCATCGGCCCCGGCGCGAGGGTCGAGGGCATCGGGCGCGCCCCGCCCGCGCGCTAGCCGAAGAACACGCCCTGGTGGCCCGCCGCGGCCATGAAGAACAGCATCGGCAGGGAGAGCATGGTGTTGGCGCGCGAGGCGAGCAAGGCGACGCGGCGCGCCGCGGCCTTTTCCTCGTCGGTCGCCTGCACCAGGCCCAGGATCTTCTGCTGGTTCGGCCAGATCAGCACCCACACGTTGAAGATCATGATCGTGCCGAGCCAGGCGCCCACGCCGATCGCGTAAAAAGCGTGGTTCAGGAAGAAAAACGCGTTGAAGAAGTTCGCGCCGAGCAACATCGCGCCGAAAATCCAGGTCGCCACCGCCGCCCAGCGGAACCAGAACAGCGCGCGCGGCGCGACGTGCTTGGTGATGCCCGCGCCGGTGCCGTCCTTGCCCGCGTCGGCGAGCGCCGGCACCTGGACGAAGTTGAAGTAATAGAGCAGGCCGATCCACATCACGCCGGCCATGATGTGCAACCAGCGTCCCAATCCGAGCAGTATGAAATCCATGGCCAGGCCCTCACCGCAATGCGAAGTTGACGATGTTATAGAGGATGAGCGTCAGGATCAGGCCTGAGATCACCGTGCCCCACAGCGAGTCGAGCGGATTTTTCATTTGGATTCCTCCACTTACAGACGTTTCCCGAGATACTGCATGGACTCAATTCTAGACCACTTCGGAAGGAGCGGCAATGAATTGGTAAACTATGTCCGGAACTCGCAGATGATCGCCCATTCCATGCCGCACGCGGTGAAACTCACGCTCGTCGCCGTCGCGCTCGCCGCCGCGGAAGCGGCGGGCGTTGCCGCGGCCGCGGAAGGGCTGTGGGGCGCGCGCGCGGGACTCGGCTTCAAGCCGTCGCGCGACGCAGCGCCGCCTTCCGCCGATCCCGCATTCGGCGGCGAAGCCGGACACGCCTGGCGGGCGGGGCGTGCCACGGATCCCGTGCCGTACAGCGGCGTGCGTGAATTGCCGCGCCTCGGCCTGCGGTCGGTCGAATCCTACAGCGGCATCTTCCATCCGTTATCGGCTACCTGGGGCTCCTCGATCGAAACGGGCTTCGTCCGGGAGTCGTCGCTCGCGCCGCGGCGCTACTCGCTGGGCGGCCAGTTGCACACCGTTTTCGCCGGTGGCCGCGGGTTGAGCGTAGGGCTCAAATACCGCGTATACGACCCGGATATCGGAGTGCGGTACGGCACAGTCAGCGAATCGCCTTCCCTCAACGATGCCTACGGGCGGACCTTTGGCGCTGCGCCGGGACCGAGCTATCAGCTGCAACTGAGCTACCGGTACAGCGCCGCCGGAACGTTCGGGCTGGCGTTGGGGCGCGAAATGGAAACCTTCACGCCGTACTTCGATGTCCCGGGCAACGGCCCGCGCCAGTTCACGTTCACCGGTCAGCACTGGCTCACGCCGAGCTGGTCGCTCTCCTACGACGTGCTCTCCAACGATCCCGGTAACCCCTTCCGCCTGCACGGCCTGCGGCTCGGCGTAGGTTACCGGTTCTGACGCACTGCGCCCCGCTGCCCGGCTACTGTTGTCTGCCTGACTTGTCGGTCAGCGGCACGAAACGCACGGCGAGCACTTCGCGGCGCGCGACCGTGCCGTCGGGCCGCTTCTCGATCAGCAGCAGCGTCTGTCCCGCAACCTGCCCGCCGACCGGCACCACCAGCCGCCCGCCGGGCTTCAGCTGGTCAATCAGCGGCTGCGGCACCTCGCGCGGCGCGGCGGTCACCATGATGGCGTCGAACGGCGCCTGCTCGGGCCAGCCCCGGTAGCCGTCGCCCGTCCTCGTCGTCACGCTGCGGTAGCCGAGGCGCCCAAGCCGCTCCGCCGCCTCGCGCGCGAGCGGCTCCACGATCTCGATGGTGTAGACCGCGCCCGCGAGCTCGGCCAGCACCGCCGCCTGGTAACCGGACCCGGTGCCGACCTCCAGCACCCGGTCGCCGGGCCTGACCTCCATCAGGTCGGTCATCAGCGCGACGATGTAGGGCTGCGAGATGGTCTGTCCCAGGCCTATTGGCAGCGGCCGGTTGGCGTAGGCGTTGCGTTTCTCGCCGTCCGGCACGAACTCGTGGCGCGGCACCTTTGCCATCGCCGCCGCCACGCGCCCGGAGAGCGCCGCGCGGCCGGTTTCGGCGGCCGTCTCGCGCATGAGCGCCGCGATTTCCTCCATCATACGGCTGCGCTCGCGCGCAAAGCCGTCCTGTGCCCCGGCCGTCATGCTGCCCCCCGTGGCGAGCATTAAAGCGCCAAGGGCTCCGCGGACGCAACGACGCAGGAGATCCATAAGAACGGGCATACCCGACGGCGTCGAGTATGCCCCGGGGGTGGACCCGGATCAATCAGACATTGACTGGGTGCAAATCCGCCTTGCAAATTCCTTGCATTGCCGCAACTACCGGCTAAAATCGGGGTCAAATACAGACCAGGGAGAACACGCCAGTGACTCAAGCGGCCAGCACGCCCAATCCGCTCTCGGCCTTCGAGCGGCTGCGCCACTGGTGGCGCCGGCTCGCCGCGTCGGTATTTCCCGGGCGCGACGCGGCCGGGGCCGACCGCTCGACCGCGCGCCTCATCGAGCAGCTGAAGCCGCTGCTCGAGGCAAGCCGGGTGGAGCGCGGTGGCGAGGTCCCGGCGCGCGAGCGGGCCGCGAGAATCGCGGCGCTCTACCGCGGCGCCGGCCTGGCGCAACGCTCCGCCATCCTCAATCTGATCACTCACGAGTTCGCCCCCGATCGCGACCAGCTCGAGCAGGCCATCGCGGCCATCCAGATCGCGGGCAGCGACGCCGAGCTCTCCCAGGCGGAGGCCCGCCTGCGCGTCGCGCTCGACGCGCCACGGGCGAAGTTCTTCATGCAATTCAACCTGTTGCCGGAGGGCGTGAAGTTCCTCGTCGATCTGCGCGCCGACCTGCTGGGGCTGTTGCCGCAGGAGCCCGCGCTCGAAGTGCTGCAAGTCGAGCTCGACGGCCTGCTCGGGATCTGGTTCGACCCCGGCTTCCTGGAACTGCGGCGCATCACCTGGCATTCGCCGGCGCTGGTGCTCGAGAAGCTCATGACCTACGAGGCCGTGCACCCGATCGAGTCGTGGAACGACCTGCGGAACCGCCTCGACACCGACCGCCGCTGCTATGCGTTCTTCCACCCGCGGCTGCCCGACGAACCGCTGATCTTCGTCGAGATCGCGCTGCTCAAGGGCTTCGACGGCAGCATGCAGACGCTGCTCGACGAGAAAGCGCCGGTGCAGGACCCGCGCGCCGCCGACACCGCGCTCTTCTATTCGATCTCGAACACCCAGAAAGGGCTGCGCGGCATCAGCTTCGGCAACCTGCTGCTCAAGCGCGTGATCGAGGATTTGCGCCTCGACCTGCCGGAGCTCAGGGTCTACGCCACGCTTTCACCCCTGCCCCGATTTCGAAAATGGCTGGACCAGGCGCTCGCCGGCAAAGACGCGCTGCTGCCCGCGGAGGAAGCCGCCAGGCTCGCCGGAACGCTGGCGCACCCGGATTGGGCGGGCGACCCGAAGCTGTCGGCCGCGATGCGCCTGCCGCTGGAAAAGTTGTGCGCGCGTTACCTCCTGCAGGAAAAGTCCGGAACGCAGCCGCTCGATCCGGTCGCGCAGTTTCACCTCAATAACGGCGCGCGGGTGAACCGGATTTTCTGGCTGGCCGATACCTCCGCGCACGGCATGCGCCAGTCGCACGGCATGATGGTGAGCTACCGCTACGACCTGGCCGAGGTGGACCAGAACCACGAGCAGTTCCTGAACGGCGGTCAAATCGCCGCCTCGCGGCGTGTGCGGCGCCTGCTCGGCTGACAAATACCGGGAAATCGGGAACGGAATAAGGGGTCAGTTCTTGACTTTACGGAATAAGGGGTCAGTTCTTGACTTTACACTAGGCCGAGACAGCTGCTGCAGCTTCTGATTAAGTGTAAAATCAAGAACTGACCCTTTCCACTTGTTCCACCTCTTTCCACCTTTCCACTCGGGTTCTCCCGCTCTCCCGTCTTTCAAGCCTTTAGGAATTCGTCCAACACCGCGCACCAGGCGGCGGCCAGGTTGCCGCGGTGGTAGCCGCCGCCGCCGAAGCCCATGATGCGCCCGCCGGCCATCTCGTTCGCCAGCACGCACAGACGTTTTGCCGCGTGCGCATGCGCGGCGGGCGAATATTGCAGCATGGCGAGCGGGTCGCCGGCAAGGCTGTCGGCGCCGCACTGGAACAGGATGAACTCGGGCTTGTGCTTGCGCACGTGCGCTTC
>JACOVL010000047.1 GCA_016177355.1 Betaproteobacteria bacterium
AGAAGTGGCCCCACTCGTTTAGACAGTTTTGAGGGGTCCGATAGGTGCAATCCCTGCGGGTTGTAAGTCGAATTGCTTCACGCCGCCGCCTGCAGTTCCCGCGCAGCGAAGTATGCCGCATCGGGCGTGCGATCGGCGAGCGCGGTGTGCGGGCGCCGGCCGTTGTAGAAGTTGAGGTAACGCGCAAGGAACGAATAATCTATGAAGAAGGCTAAGCACACGGCGGACGAGCTGAGAGCGGAATACAAGCTCTCGGACTTCAAGGCCAGGGGCGTCCGCGGCAAGCACGTGAAGCGCTACCGGGCCGGGACCAACCTCGTCCTGCTGGCTCCCGACGTGGCCCGCGCTTTCCCGACCGACAAGGCCGTCAACGACGCCTTGACGGGATTGATACGCACTGGAAAACAGCCGGCATCGCGTTCAACCGCGAACGGCCGCAAGCGCTGACACATCATTCCGCAGACCGCTCGAAAAAAAGCCCCGCACAGGCGGGGCCTTTTTTCGGTTCGCGTCGGCAATCATGCCGGAACGGGTTCTTCCTGCTCGACGCCCTTTTCGGGCGCGGCCGGTTTGGCCGGAGCGCGGGTCCTGCCTTGTTGCTTCTTCAGCTCTTCCTGCTTCTCCATTTCCTTGCGCAACCATTCAAGCCGCTCATATTCGTAGCACATGACAAGCTCCTTTCCGTATCAAGCGATCAGCGCGGCCTCCCCTGGCACGTCTTGCAGTTGTGGATTCATGCTACGCCCGGAGCAAGGGAAAGGCAAAGCCGGAACCGCCGGGACGCCAGGAACACCAACGAAATCAATATCACCCTTGACTCATCTCCAGGTGCATTGCCTCCCGCCGCGGCGCTAGAATAAGCCGCACCGGGACGACCGCGGCGACCGCGACGTTTCTGTTCCACGGCGAGCTCGCGGAGTTCCTCGCGCGCGGGAAGCGCGGCGACATGCTCGCCGAAGATTTGCCGTCCCGTTCCTGGTATTGTGAATAATTGTAAATGGTTCACTTGTTGGAAATGTGAACCCGGCCCCATTTACCCGCGGATCGCGCGGGCTCAGTTCAGCGGCCACGGCAGCTCGATGAGCCGCTGCAGCAGGCCGCCCGGGTAATCGAGCACGAATACGTGGGACAGGAAGGCGAGCACCGCGATCGCCCCGGACGCGGCCAGCGCGGCCCGATGCCACGCGACCCCCGCTTTCAGCTTGAGGAACGCGGCGATAAAGGCGAAGACACCCAGCACGAAGCCGGCCACGGCGACGGCACCGATCAGTCCCAGCATCCAGGCTTGATAGTGCAGATCGCCGTGCACCGGCCTCTCGTGGTCCTTCCATTCGCGCTCGCTGTCGTAGAACAGGTAGGACGGCCGATTCCTTATTCGCATGAACGCGGCGGCCAGGGCGCACAGCAGCGCCAGCGAGACCAGCGCGGCCGACATGGGAAAGACGCTCGCGAGGAAAGTGCGCTGGGATGACTCGTAGATCACGTACACGACGCAGGCGATAATCGCGCCGAGAAAAATCATCTGCGGCGCGATCCGGGCGGGGGCGTGCGGCCCGTCCGGCGTGAGCGGCTCCCGGGCCGGCTTGAAGCGCATCGCGAGAAAGACGGAAACGGCGATCAGGGCGAGTATGACCTGCACGCCGGCGCGCTCGAGGAAACTCATGCCGTAGACCTGCACGGACTGGTAGACCGCGGCGTCGAGCCGCATCGCCAGCACGAAGCCGATCAGCAGCGCCGGCCGCGACCACCCGAAGCGCTTCATGTACATGCCGAGCACGCCCAGCGCGAACAGCGCGGCGAGATCGGCCCAGTTGCGCGAAGCCTGGTAGGCCGCGAAGTAGATGATCGCAATCATGAACGGCGCGAGCAGCATGAAGGGGACCAGGGTCAGGCGCGCGATCGGGCGCGCGAGGAACAGGCACGTGCCGGCGCCGATCACGTTGGCGAGCGCCAGCGACCAGATGATGATGAAGGTGAGATCGAGGTGGCGCTCCAGCATGCCGATGCCGGGCTCGACGCCGATCAGGACGAGGCCGCCGAGGAACACCGCCATGCTGCCCGATCCGGGAATCCCGAACATCAGCGTCGGAACCAGCGCGCCGCCATTGTCCGAGTTGTTGGCCGATTCCGGCCCGATCACCCCCCGGATGTCGCCCTTGCCGAGCAGGTCGCGATCCTTCACTGACTGCACGACGTGTCCATAGGCGACCCAGTTGGTGACCGAGCCGCCGAGCCCCGGCAGCGCCCCGATCAGCGTGCCGATGGCGGAGCAGCGCACGACCAGCCATTTATGCCGCAGGGTCTCCGCGAAGCCGCGCAGCGTGCCGGACCCGAGCTCGGGGACCGAGGAGATCCTCGCGCGCCGGCGCAGGATGTCCACCATCTCCGGCACCGCGAACAAGGCGAGGCCGACGATGACCAGCGGGATGCCGTCGCTCAGGTACACGGTGTCGAAGGCGAGGCGGTACTCGCCGGTGGCGGGCGCCACGCCGACGCTGCCGAGCAGGAGGCCGAGGCCGCAGCTCACGAGGCCCTTGAGCGCGCTCGCTCCAGTCAGCATGCCGACCATCGTGAGCGCGAGGAGGATGAGCATGAGCTGCTCGCCGAAGCCCACGGCGAGAATCAGCGGCCGGGCGGCATAAATGCTCGCCGTCAGGACGACGGCGCCGAACAGGCCGCCGATCATGGAGGCCGAGAACGCGGCGCCGAGCGCGCGCGCCGCCTCGCCGCGCTGCGCCAGCGGAAAACCGTCGAGGATGGTGGCCTGCGCGCTCGACGTGCCGGGGATGCCCATGAGCACCGCGGGAAACGTGTCCGAGGTGTTGGTGACGGCCAGCAAACCGATCATCATCGGCAGCACCAGCGTCGGGTCGCCGCCGTAGACGAACGGCAACAGCAGCGACAGCCCGGCGATTCCGCCCAGGCCGGGAAGAATGCCGACGACCAGCCCGAGCATCGTGCCCATCAGCAGGAACAGGAAGTGCATGGGCGCCAGCAGCGAAGCGAGCGCCGAGAGGATGATGTCAGTCATGGGCGTGGACTGCTAGGAACGCGCAGTGCAGGGGTGCGCCGCGCAACCGCCGCCGCAAGACCGCGCCGGAGACGGTCGCACGGCGGCCGTGCTGCGCGCAAGCCTTAAGGTGATCCGAAGCCCCGCCGGCCTAGATGGTGGCGTTGAGCTTGGTCTTCATGAAACGCTTGAGCCAATCCCAGCCCTCGGGCGTGAACTCGGTGGCTTCCCGCAGGATCGGACGGACATCCTCGCCCAGAAACTGGGGGTAGTTTTCCACGATGGACGCCGCCGTCTTTTCAAATTCGGGATCGTCGAGTATCCCTTTCACCGCAGTGCGCCACGCGTCGACGACGGGCTGCGGCGTCCCGGCCGGCAGTACCAATCCCTTGCTGGCCATGATCGCCATCTGGAAGACCGTCCTGAAGGCCTCAAAGGGCGCGCCCGACGGCTTCTTGCCATGCACCATCTCGTACACTTCCACGAAACTCGGCAGGTCCGGAAAATTCGGATCGCGCACGTAATTGCCCTTGTTATCCAGCACGCCGAAGGTGAACAGCGGGACGAACTTGCCGGACTTGATCAGGGCCACCACATGCTTGTTGTAGGCGGGCGTCGTATCGTAGCTGATGTTGAATTCGCCGCGTTCCATCGCCAGGCGCGCCTCGCCCCGTTCCACCCCCCAGATGAAATTCACGTCGATCCCGAGCAATTCCATGGCGAGGGCCATCCGCATCTCGGAGCTGGTCGGAGTCTTGCCGCCGAACTTGAGGTTTTGGTTTTTGAGCTTGGCGATGTCCTTTGCGCTCTGCACGCCCAGGCCCGCGGCGAGGTACACGACCGTACCCTGCGGCGAGAGCACCACCGGCTGCCAGCCGTTGACCTGGTACTTGACCTTCTTCTTCGCGAATACGGAGTTGAACACCGTTGACGAGGAGACGGCCAGCGCGGTCAGTCCATCCGGTTTCGCGCGCGCCTCGAACTGGTTGGCGCCGGGAACCGAGCCGCCGCCCGGAATATTGCGCACGATGATCGTGGGATGGCCCGGCAAATGCTTCTCGAGATGCGGGGCGAGCGCGCGCGCATAGGTGTCGGCGCCGCCGCCCGGCGCGAAAGGCACGATCAACTCGACCCGCTTGTCCGCGAAATCGACC
>JACOVL010000048.1 GCA_016177355.1 Betaproteobacteria bacterium
CACCGGCGCCAAGAAGAACGGCATCCACAAGACGCGCGACCGCATGATCGGCCGCGGCGTGCTGCTCGACATCCCGCGCTGGAAGGGCGGCGACTGCCTCGAGGACGGCTACGGCATCGGCAACGCCGACCTCGACGGCTGCGCCAGGGCGCAAGGCGTGCAGGTGCGGCGCGGCGATTTCGTGATCGTGCGCACCGGCCAGATGGAGCATTGCCTCGCGCAGGGCGACTGGGGGAGCTACGCGGCGGGAGATGCGCCGGGGCTGCGCTTCGAGACCTGCGAGTGGATCCACAGGAAGCAGATCGCGGCGATCTGCTTCGACACCTGGGGTTGCGAGGTGCGCCCGAACGAGAGCAAGGTCGCGTTCCAGCCCTGGCACTGGATCGTGATCCCGATGATCGGCATCACCATGGGCGAGATTTTCTACTTGAAGGACCTCGCCAACGACTGCCGCCGCGACCGCGTCTACGAATTCCTGTTCTGCGGCCCGCCGCTGCCGATCACCGGCGCGGTCGGCTCGCCGATCAACCCGATGGCGGTCAAGTGAGCGGGCATTAAAATGCGCGTGGTGTCTTGAGAAGATCTTCTGTTCCGGGGAGAAATGACGTAAACATAAATGGGGTCGGTGTAAGATTTTAGAGTGAAGAAGCCGCGCCGCTTTCACCACTCGGTTTACGTCGTCCTGCTCTCAAAAGACGTGCTGTACGAGCGGAAATTCCAGAAGTGCAACCCCGACTACGACCCCGACAGGCCGTGCGTGTACGTCGGCATGACGGGGCAGAGCCCGGACGTGCGGTTCGACAAGCACAAGGCGGGGCTCAAGGCGAACCACTACGTGAAGAAGTACGGACAGCGGCTGATGCCGGAGCTGTACGAGTGCTACAACCCCATGCCGTACCAGGCCGCGCTGGATATGGAGGTGGAGCTTGCCATCCACCTGCGCGGGAAGGGCTACGGGGTGTGGCAAGGGTGATGAGTGACGAGTGATGTTCGGCTGAATATTTATTAAAAAGAATAAGTTACGACGTTTTTCGCTCTGCTGGAGAGGAATATCAGCCGCCGAGATACTCGCGCAGGCTGATGACGCGCACGCCGCGATACTCGCGCAGTTCGAGCAAATCCTTGTCTCCTGTCACGATCGCCTCCGCGCGGCCGGCGAGGGCGCACTCGAGCACGCGGTTGTCGGGCTCGTCCGCCACGACGCGCAGTTTTTTCCGCGGCCTTGTCGCGACGCTCAGATCCGACAACAGGAGGGCGATGCGGGCAAGCTCCTCCGCGTCGCGCGAGAATTTGCGGGCGAGGACGCCGAGCAACTCGTCGAGGATCGGCCTGGACAGGAGCAGCTGATCGCGCTCTTCGATGATGCGGAGCAGGGCGGCCTCGGCCCGGCCGCCCGGGAATGCCAGGGCCGACACCAGTATGTTGGTGTCGAAGACGACCTTCAATCGCGCAGGTAGCGCTCGAGGTCCCGCTCGGTGAGGATGCCCTGGTCGCGGGCCTTCCGGCTCCAGTAGCCCTGGATGCCGCGCAGCTCCTGGACCCGCCGCTCGATGCGCGACAGGCGCAGGGCGTCCTGGATCACCGCGCTCAGGCTTTTGCCCTCCGCGCGCGCGAGCGCCTCCACGTCGCGCGCGAGGGGCGCGGGCAGAGAGATGGTTTTCTTGACGACGTTACCCATGGCGGCTGGATGGTCAGTGGTATGAATAAATCATACCTGACACCGGGCGTGCCGGCAAGGATGAGGGATGAGGACGTCCTCATCCCTTGCGCGCGCGCCTTCGCTTGGTACGCCGGGCGCGGCTCGTGCGCTTCGCCCCGCCCGCCCGCGCGCGCCCCCGCAGCCAGGCGGCGAAGTCCCGCTCTTTGAGCTTGCTTTCGGCGAGCGCAAGATAGAGCGGGTACAACTCCAGGTCCTCCGCCTCGAGCGCCGCGCCGTTCAGCTCGAGGAAGGTTTCGCAGGCCACGGCAGCGGTTCGCTTGTTGCCGTCCAGGAAGAGGTGGTTGCGGGCGAGCCCGTGCGCCAGCGCCGCCGCGAGATCGGCGAGATCTGGCGCGGGATCACCGTAGGCATGGAGCTGCCGTGGACGGGCCAGCGCCGATTCGAGCAATCCCTCGTCGCGCACGCCGGCGCTGCCGCCGTGCTCGGCGAGCTGGCGGTCGTGGATGGCGAGCGCGAGCGCTGTTTCGAGCCAGACGATCACTGTCAGCTCCCGGCCAGCTTTTTCAGCAGGGTGCGGCGCTTGCGCATCACGCGCTCGGCGACTTCCATCTCGCCGGCAAGCTTGGAGTCGAAGGGCGTAAGCTTGATGCCGTCGGGCAGCTCGGTGGCGTAGAGCGCATCGCCCTTCGCGACGCGCAGGCGCGCCAGCAGCTCCCGGGGCAGGATGACGCCGGCTGAATTGCCGACGGCGGTGATTTTGAGCTTCATGGTGCCTCCATGGGCGAGGTTATAACGTATGTTATCACGCCACATTTTCATTGCCCGGGACGAGGCGGTTCAAGCCATGAAGCTCAACTATCATCCCGAAACGGACTCGCTCTATATCGAAGCGGTACCTCACTTCTTCAGGGTTTGACGGCATAGGCCTCGTCGAAGCGCCGTTCGAGATCGGGGTGCGCGCCGCGCAGCCGGTCCACCACCGCCTTCGCCCATTCGAAGTACTCGCGCCGGCGCGCGAGGTCCCACTTCGCCGGCGGGTGGTCGGCGACGTCGCGCACGTTGCAGATCTTGTCGGCGAGCTTGACGAGCTTCGCCTCGCGGCTGATCGCCGCCGCGTTCTCGATCTGCAGGCGCTTCCTCTCGGCCTTGGGCAGGCGCTTGTCGTCGGTCACTTCCTCGACGATGCGTGCGATTGCCTCGCCGAACGCGCCGCGCAGCTCATCCGGCGTGGTCTGCGTGTCCTCCAGCGTGTCGTGCAGCAGCGCCGCCGCGAGCACCGCCGGCTCGGTGATGCCGCCCTCGCGCGCGAGCACGCTGGCGAGCGCGATCGGGTGGTTGATGTAGGGCGAGGCGAGCGCGTCCTTGCGCCGCTGGTCACGGTGCTTCAACGCCGCGAACTCCAGCGCCTTCAGTATCAGCGGCAGCCCTTCCGTCATCGCATCGCCCATCACTGGTTTTACTCGCCGGCCGCCGGCATCACCTCGTTCGCCGCAGCCACTGGCGTATCACCAGCCACGCGCCGAGCATGCCGCCGAGGTGGGCGAAATGCGCGACGCCCTGCTGCGTGCCGGTGACGCCGAGGAACAGTTCGAGCGCGCCGTAGAGCACCACCAGCAGGCGCGCCGGCAGCGGAACCGGCGGGATCAGCAGCAGGATAATGCGGTTCGGGAAGAACAGGCCGAAGGCTAGGAGCAGCCCGAACACGCCGCCGGATGCGCCCACCGTCGGCAGCGGGTCGGCGCCGGCGATCGACTGGACCGCGATCTGCGTGAGGGCGGCGGTGATCACCGCCCCGAAATACAGGTTGAGGTAGCGCTTCGGGCCGATCACCCGCTCGACTTCTCCCCCGAACATGTAGACCGCGAACATGTTGAACAGGATGTGCATCAGGCTGCCGTGGAGGAAGCCGTAGGTCACGATCTGCCACGGCAGGAACCCCGGCAGCCCCGGCAGTGACGGCATGCCGAGCGGCCACAGCGCGAAGTACACCAGCAGCGCGTCGCCGTAGAACGTTTGCGCGGCGAACGCAGCGAAGTTGGCGAACAGCAGCGCCCTGGTGACGGGAGGCAAAGGAAGCATTTTGCGAAGCATACGCTACAATTCTTCATCCCTTGGGAGCGCTGACGACGCCCGTCACCCGCACCTCGTCATGACTCCCGCTCTTCGTTTACGATGGAGGCGTCGCGCTCAAAAAACGGGCTGGAAATCCCGCCGGAGGAGTGATGAATAATCAACTAAAAACATGTAGTTATGTATTACCCGTCGTCGCATGGCTGCTGGCGCTGTTCCCGACCGCCGCGACCGCGCAGGCGTATCCGAACAAGCCCGTGCGGCTGATGACCGGCTCCGCAGCGGGCGGCGGCGGCGATCTTACGTCCCGCGCGATCGCGCAGAAGCTCTCCGCTTCGCTCGGCCAGCAGGTGATCGTCGATGACCGGCCCGGCGCGACCGGCATGATCGCGAACCAGCTCCTCGCGCGCGCGGCGCCCGACGGCTACACGATCCTGCTGCAGCCGTCGTCGTTCATCTGCATCAGCCCGCACCTCAATTCCCAGGAGGGCTGGGACCCGTCGAAGAACGTCGCGGGCATCATCCAGGTGAGCGCCTACGGCCTCGTCGTCGTCGTGCATCCGTCGGTGCCTGCGAAAACGGTGAAGGAGCTGATCGCGATCGCGGAGGCGAAGCCCGGCGTGCTCAACTTCGCGACCTCGGGCGTCGGCAGCAATTTCCATCTCGGCGCCGAGATCTTCAAGCTGCGCGCGAAGGTCAACATGGTGCACGTGCCGTACCGCGGCAGCACCGCGGCGGTGATCGATCTGATCGCGGGCCGCGCCGACGTGATGTTCGGCCTGGTGCCGGTGCTGAATCCGTACATCAAGGAAGGAAAACTGCGCGCGATCGCGTTCACCGCCAGGAAACGCAACGTGCTGCTGCCCGACGTGCCGACAGTCGGCGAATCGCTGCCCGGCTACAGCGTCGAGAGCTGGGAAGGCGTTGTCGCGCCCGCCGTCACCCCGCGCGACATCATCGCGCGGCTCAACCAGGAGATTGCCGCCGCGGTCAACTCGGCGGAACTGCGCGAGCTGTGGAAGAACCGGGGCGTGGACACGGTCACCGGCACGGCGGAGGAGTTTTCGGCGAAGCTCAAGGAAGACTACGAGCGGTACGGCGATTTGCTGAAACGGTTGGGGGTGAACAATCCGGGATCCCCGTGAATGTGATGAAATGAGCAAGGACTGGTGACAAAATAGCGGTACCTTTTCAGGAGAGCTGACGGTGGCGATGGAAAAACCGGGGGCGGAAGGCGCACCCGAGATCGACCTGGGTGAAGTGGCGAAGCTGGTCGAGGCGCTGGAACAGGACCTCAAGAAGGTTCAGGGTGGCGCGCGGGATGTGCAGGTTCTGCGGGACGAGGTGGAGACGCTCAAGAACGTGCTCAACTCCCCGGTGCGCAGGCACCATTGGGTGCGCGACGGACTGCACGGGATCCGGGAAGGCTTCGAGAATGTCGTGGATTCGGCGATTGCCGAGGGCCTGCGCGCGAGCCGCTACATCGCCGAAATCGGACGGATGCTGGGGATGTGATGCCGCCGGCCGATGAGGGATGAGGGATGGGGGATGAAGGATGAGCCGGCCCGGATTCCATGGACAGTGGGCGGGGGCGCGGCGTCGTGAGCGCGACCTCGCGAGTCCCGGCGCTCGCGCCGTTCCGCGTCCGCAGCTTCCGGTTCCAGTGGCCGGCCGACCTGGCGACCTCGTGGGCGTTCGAGATGGAGACGCTGATCCTCGGCTGGTACGTGCTGGTCGAGACCCGGTCAGTGCTGATGCTCACCGTGTTCGCGTCGCTGCTGTATATCGGCACGCTGCTCGCGCCGATGTTCGGCGTGATGGGGGACCGGATCGGCCACCGCAACCTGCTCTGCGGCATGCGGGCGCTCTACGCGGCGCTGGCGACAATCCTGATGACCCTCGCTTTCACGGGTGTCCTCACCCCGGTGCTCGTGCTGGTCGTCACCGCGGTGATGGGCCTGGTGCGCCCGTCGGACATCGGGATGCGCGCCGCGCTGGTCGGCGAGACCCTGCCGCCCGACCGGCTGGTCGGCGCGATGGGCATCCAGCGCACCACCCAGGACTCCGCCCGCATCGCGGGCGCGCTGACCGGCGCGGGACTGGTCGCATCGCTCGGCATGGGGCCGGCCTACGCGGTGGTCACGGGCTTCTACGCGGTGAGCGTTCTGCTCACCTGGAAAGCCGGCGGCGCGCGCCCCGCGCACCTTCCGGCTGCGCGCGCATCGCCGTGGCGCGACTTGAGGGAGGGGCTCGCCTACGTCCGGACGACGCCCCACCTCTTCGCGATGATGTGCCTCGGTTTCCTGTTGAACCTCACGGCGTTCCCGCTGTTCACCGGGCTGCTGCCGTACGTGGCGAAGGAAGTCTACGGCGCCGACCAGACGACGCTCGGCTACATGGTCGCGGGCTCGGCCTCGGGCGCGCTGCTCGGCTCGATCGCGCTCTCGCGCTACGGCGGCGCCATGCGCCCGGCGCGCATGATGATCGTGTTTGCCGCGGGCTGGTACGCGATGCTCCTGGTGTTCGGGCACATGCAGCATCCGGCCGCCGGCATCCCGGTGCTCGTGCTCGCCGGGGTCGCGCAGAGCCTGGGCCTGGTCCCGGGAGCGGCGCTGCTGCTGCGCACCTCGGACGCGCGTTACCGCGGCCGCGTCATGGGGATACGGATGCTGGCGCTCTACGGCAACCTGCCCGGGCTGCTTGCCTCCGGCCCGCTGATCGGCAGCATCGGCTACCCGGCGACCGCGACGCTCTATTGCGCGATCGGCCTGACGTTCACGCTGCTGATCGCCGTGCGCTGGCGCGCCCAGCTCTGGCGCAAGGACGCCCCCGCGAACACCCGGTGACGGGAAGCCTATGCGGCACGCCGTAAGGCCAGCAACTGGCGTGCGATGAAAGCCCTGACCATTTCGTGGGCGCGGTCGGTCTGCGGGCCCGGGTCCGCGACCCAGATGTGCCCGCAGCCGGGAAAGATCTCCAGCTGGCACTCGCCGCCGGCTTTCCGGTACGAGGCGGCGAATTTTTCCTGGAACGCCGGCAGCACGTTGTCGTCGAGCTCGCCCTGCATGATCAGCAGCGGCGGCAGCGTGACCGGCTCGCCGCGGTCGAGGATCTGCTGCGGGTTGGCCTCGAATATCGTCTCCCACGGGTTGAAGAAGGTTCTGCTCTTCCGGACCATCTCCGCGCGCTTCATCTTCTCCGCGTGCTGGAAGCGGGCGTACGGGTCGGGTATCGGAGAGCGGGTCACGACGTAGGGCAGCGTCGCGTCGGCGTTCGGCGCCTCGGGCAGCGGGTGCGCGTTGTAGCGCGGATCGCGCGGGCGCATCGCGGCGAGCTCGATGACGTGTCCGCCGCTGGAGCTGCCGAGCGCGCCGACCGTGGCCGGGTCGCCGTTCCACTCGCGCGCTTTCGCCTTGAGCCAGCGCACGCCGTAGTTCGCATCCTGGACCGAAGCCGGGTACGGCGCCTCGCCGGCCAGCGTCATGTCGATCGCCACCACCAGGATGCCGCTTTCCGCCAGGTTCCGGTCCATCGGCTCGTTGGCGGTGCGGTCCTTGTCGTTCCAGGCACCGCCGTGCAAATCGAGCAGGGCCGGGAACGGTCCCGCGCCCTGCGGCTGGTAGATGCGCGCCATCAGCGTCCGCTTCGGCGCGCGCCGGAACTCCACTTCCCACACCTTGGTCGGGAAATTACCCGCGGGGTTGTAAGCCGTCATCGTGACTCCTCCTGTCGGTCATCATAACGCCATACCGGTAAATGCTACCATCACGCCCGGACCGACAAGGGGGAAGACCACATGTTGTACACCTGTGCGCCGCGCGGCGGCGCGGAAGGACGCACCGCTGGCCGCAAGGTCGTGAAGCGCGGAGGCAAGAGCCTGGCGGTGGACCTGCATTGTCACGTGCACACGCCGGCCGCGGACGAGATCGCGAAGCAGACCGCCGTGCCGCCGCCCGACCCGCTCGCCCGGCACGGCAGCCGGCGCAGTGCCGAGCGCCAGGCACAGCTGCGACGCGAGCTCGACCGGAAATTGACCTCGATCGAGCAGCGCCTCGCCGACATGGACCGCATGGGCATCGACGTGCAGGCGATCTCGACCTCGCCCAACCAGTACTACTACCGGATCGAGCCGGACCTCGGGCGCCGGACCTCGCGCGCGATCAACGAGCGGCTGGCGGAGATCGCGGCGTCGCACCCGGACCGCTTCGTCGCGCTCGGCACGGTGCCGATGCAGGAGCCGGAGCTCGCCGTGGCCGAGCTGGAATACTGCATGAAGACGCTCGGCTTCCGCGGCCTGGAGATCGGCACCAACATCCGCAAGACGGAGCTCTCGGACCCGCGCTTCGAGCGGCTCTGGGCGAAGGCGGAGGCGCTGGGCGCGGTCATCTTCCTGCACCCGGCTGGCTACACCGACGCGAGCCGCCTGAAGGAACACTTCCTCACCAACGTCATCGGCAACCCGCTCGACACCACGCTCGCGCTGTCGCACATCGTGTTCGGCGGCGTGCTGGAGCGCTACCCGGGGCTGAAGTTCGTCGCGGCGCACGGCGGCGGCTACCTCGGGCACTACCCGGCGCGCATGGACCACGCCTACCGCGTGCGCCCCGAGTGCCACGACCACATCACGCGCCCGCCCTCGCACTACCTGAAGAAGATCTATTACGACACCATGGTGTTCGGCGCGGCGCAGCTCGATCACCTCGTCAACCTGTGGGGCGCCGGCCGCGTGGTGATCGGCACCGATTACCCGTACGACATGGGCTACTACCAGCCGGTCGGGTTCGTGAACGGCGCGAAGCTCTCCCGCGCGCAAAAGGACGCGATCATCGGCGGCAACGCGGCGGAACTGCTGGGGCTCAAGCGCGGGAAACGGTGACGGGCCGCCGCGATTACCTGGGCGGGCTCACCTGGATGCGCTGCGCGGTCAGCTTGCCGTCGGCGCCGGGCGCGGCAGTCAGGTTCACCGCCGCGCCGGGCACCAGCTGCGAGCGCTGTCCCGGCACGAGCGCCGAGATCGACGCGCTTTCCGGGACCATGATCTTCTGCGAGCCACCGTCGTAGGTGAGAGTCAGCTCGCGGCCGCTGGCGGACTGGACCGTCGCCGACACCGTGGCATTGGTCATCGTCTGGTCGTCGCGGCCGTCGAAGGGCCGGTGGCCCGGATTGAGGGGCTTGGGGAAGCGGCGCACGTCGGCGGCGGTGAGCGTGCCGTCGGCGCGCTTCATCGAGGTGACGCCCAGGAAATCGCCCGGCTTGATGTCCGAGAGCGCGATCGGCCGGGTGAAAACGAGCTCGGTCTTCTCGGCGAGGAGGATGTCCATGTTCCGGCCATCCCCGGATTTCACCTTCAGCACGCCGCCGTCGAAGCCGGTGATCGTGCCCCGCACGCGTGCGGGCTTCTGCGCGTCACCGGCGGACGGGTTTGCAAGGGCGAGCGCACCGAAGAGCAATGCTAAGACCAATCTGGTCATCGAAATCTCCCGATTGCGCCTGTGAACAGCGCGCGCCGGTGGAAAATTCCCGGCGGCGGCGCTAGTGTGTAGTAAGTGGTGTAGGCAGGCAAGTTACCCGTGCCGCCATGATAAATATGTTATAAAACAATTATTTCTACGGAAGGAGGACCGTATGGCAAAAGCGTATTGGATCGCTTTCTACCGCTCGATCAAGAACCCGGACGCGTTCGCCGCGTACGCGAAACTCGCGCCGGCGGCCATCCAGGCATCGGGCGGGCGGTTCATCGTCCGCGGCAGCCCGGCGAAAGTCTACGAGGCAGGGTTGGCCCAGCGCGTGGTGATGATCGAGTTCGGCAGCCTGGAGAAGGCGCTAGCCGCGCACGACAGCCCCGGCTACCAGGAGGCGCTGAAGGCGCTCGGCAAGGACGCAGTGGAGCGGGAGATCCGGATCGTCGAAGGACTTGCCTGAGCCGTGCCCGCCGGCACCGCAAAGTTTGACCCAGATCAACACGCCATCTGCCGGGCGAGAGTAGAAATGGAAACGTCCCTCACCGCTCACGGGAACCCGGGCGCCGACTCCGGGGAATTCCCAGGTGCGGGAACGATGACCGACGATGGATTTTTCCTGAAGCCGGTCAAGCAAGGCTGCTTGTCAGCAGCCGCTACGTCAGCCGGCCGGCCCTCCCCATGGGCGCCGGTACCCGTTACGGGTGTAAACGGCATGACGTGCAGATGTCGGCCGGACGCCGGGAGCCTCGGGTTCTCCGGCGTCCTTTTTTTCAGCGGCTGCCCGCCCGTCACCGGTCACGGGTTACCCGGATGAAAGCCGCGGGCGGAAACGTGCGCGCCGGCCTCTCCGGCGATTTCTGGGGCGGCCTGGCCGCGATGCTGGTCGCGCTGCCTTCGTCAATCGCGTTCGGGGTCCTGGTCTACACGGCGATCTCGCCGGAGCACGCGGGCGAGGGCGCGCTCGCGGGGATCCTGGGAGCGGCGGCGCTCGGGATCGTGGCGCCGCTGGTGGGCCGCAACGGCGGCTTCATCACCGCGCCGTGCGCGCCCGCCGCCGCGGTCATGTCGGCGCTCGCCGTGGAACTTGCCGGTAGTGGCGAACTCGCGGCCGGGCGCATCCTGGCGCTGCTCGGCTTCGCCGCGCTGCTTTCCGCGCTCCTCCAGGTCCTCTACGGGACGGTGCGCGCGGGCCGGCTCATCAAATTCATCCCGTACCAGGTGGTGAGCGGCTACCTCTCCGGTGTCGCGGTGATCGTCGCGCTCGGCCAGCTGCCGAAGCTGCTCGGTCTGCCGCAGGACGTGGCGCTCGGCCACGGGCTGCTCTCGCCGCAGCTCTGGAACTGGACCGGGATCGCGGTTGGCGCCGTCACGATCGCGGTGATGGCGGCCGCGCCGCGCGTAACGCAGCGCGTTCCCGCCGCGATACTGGGGTTGTTCGCGGGCATCGCCGCGTACTTCGCGCTGGCGTTCTTCAACGCCGATTTGCTGACGCTCGAGGGGAATCTTCTGGTGATCGGGCCGATCCAGGCCGCCGGCTCGCTCGCCGGCGCGGTCGGCGCGCGGTCCGCCTCCCTGCTCGACATGCGGGCGCAAGACGTGAGCCTCATCTTCGTCTCGGCGCTCACGCTCTCGGTGCTGCTCTCGATTGATACGCTCAAGACCGGCGTCGTGCTCGACGCGCTCGCGCGCCGCCGCCACGACTCGAACCGCGAGCTGCTCGGGCAGGGCGCGGCGAACGCCGCCGCCTTCCTCGCTGGCGGGATGCCGGGCGCCGCGACCATGGGCGCGACGCTGGTGAACTTCACGAGCGGCGGCCGCACGCTGTGGTCGGGCGTGGCCGAGGGCGCGCTGGTCGTGCTGGTGTTCGCGCTGCTCGGCGGGCTCGTCGCCTGGGTGCCGATCGGGGCGCTCGCGGGACTGTTGCTGGTCGTCGCGTGGCGCATGTTCGACCGCGAAATGTTCCGGCTCGCGCTGCAGCCCTCCACGCGCGTGGATTTCTGCGTGATCGCGACGGTCGTCATCGTCGCCCAGGTGGGGCTGATCGCGGCCTCCGTCGTGGGCATCTGCCTCGCGATCCTGCTCTTCATCCGCGACCAGATCCGCGGCTCGGTGATCGTCAACAAGCTCGACCTGCTCGGCTTGCGTTCCAAGCGGCGGCGCCGGACCGCGGAAAACGAGCTGATCGACCGGCACGGCCACCAGGCGGCCGTCGTGCAGTTGCAGGGCAACCTGTTCTTCGGCACGACCGACCAGTTTTTCACGGAACTGGAGAAGGATCTCGCGCGCCTGCGCTACCTGCTGGTCGACCTGCGCCGCGTGCAATCCATGGATTTCACCGCCGCGCACCTGTTCGAGCAGATAAAAGAGCGGCTCGAGGAGCGGGGCGGGGAGCTCCTCTTCAGCGGCATGCCTTCGAGCGTGCCCACCCGCACCGACATCGAGAACTACCTCGCGCAGCTCGGCCTCGTGCGCAGCGGCGGCGGCATCCGCGTCTTCGACACGCGCGACAGCGCGATCGAATGGATGGAGGACCGGCTCCTCGAGGCGGCCGGCTGGACGCCGCGGGAGGAAGGGCATTCGTTCGGCTTGCACGAGTTCGAAATCTTTCACGGGCTCGGACCGGCGGCGATCGCGGAGCTTGCGGGCGCGATGAAGGAGCTGTCGGTGCCGGCGGGCGGACGCGTCTGCTCGCACGGCGACGAGGGCGACGAGATCTTCCTGGTGCGGCGCGGGCGGGTGCACGCCCTGCTGCCGCTCGAGGGCGGCAAGCGCCACCACCTCGCCACTTTCTGCCGCGGTGATTTCTTCGGCGAGATCGTGTTTCTCGACCGCGGGCGGCGTTCGGCTGATGTCGAGGCGGCCACCGCGGCGGAGCTCTACGCGCTGTCGCGCGAGCGCTTCGAGGCGCTGGTCAGGAGCAACCCCGCGCTTGCGGGCCGGGTTTTCGAGCAGCTCGCGTTCGCGCTGTCGAAGCGCCTGCGGGTCGCGGACACCGAGCTGAGGGCGCTCGAGGAACGGTAAGAATCAGTCGTGCCGGTGATGTAGTGACAGCCTATTCCGGGGCGAGCCAGCGGATGCGCCGGCCGCCCTCGTTATTCTGCGCGAGGACCGGCGCGAGCCAGTCGAGCAGCGCGCGGGCGGCGGCTTCGAATCCGAACGGCGGATTCGCGACGAGCATCCCGCTGCCGCGCAGGCTCCCGCTCCAGCCGGCGTCGCGCACCGAGAGCTCGAGCTGGAGGATGCGGGGGATGCGGGTGGCGGTGACGCCGCGCTCGAAGGCGTGCATCGCCGGCGGCTCCATCAGCGGGTACCACAGCGCGTAGACGCCGGTCGCGAACTTGCGGTGCGCGGCTGCGAAAGCCCGCGTCAGGCGCTCGAACTCCCGGGCGCGGTCGAACGACGAATCCACGAGCGCGAGCCCGCGCCGCTCGGGCGGGGGCAGGAACGCCTTCAACGCCTGGTAGCCGTCGGCGAGCGCGACCTGCACCTGCCGGTCGCCGGTGAAGAGCGCGGCGAGTGCGGCATGGTCCGTCTTGTTCAACTCGGTCAGCGCGAGCCGGTCGTGCGCCCGCAGCAGGCCGCGCACGAGGACGGGCGAGCCGGGATAGCAGCGGAGCTTCCCGTCCGGGTTCTCCGCGCGCACCGCCTCCAGGTACGGCGCGAGCGCCGGCGGCGCATCACCGCGCGTCCACACCCGCGCGACCCCGTCGTGGTACTCCTTGTTCTTCTGCGCCCACGGGTGCGTGAGGTCGTAGCGTCCGGTCCCGGCGTGCGTGTCGAGGCAGAAGAACGGCTTCTCCTTCCTGCAGAGCGCGAGCACGAGCTGCGCGAGCAGCGCGTGCTTGAACACGTCGGCGAAATTGCCGGCGTGGAAGAGATGCCTGTAGGCGAACATTCGTTGAGTGACGAGTGACGAGTGACGGGTGACCGGTGGGTGAGGATAATGGATAATCCCGCTGCCGTGTATGCGCGGCGGCGGACGCAACCCGGGGAGAACGCATGAAAATCAAGGCAATCAGGGCCGCGGTGCACCGCTTCGAAGCGAAGGTGCCGCTGATGAAGAAGCCGCTGCAGCGCCAGGCGGTGGTGTGCGAGGTCGAGACCTCCGGCGGCATCGCCGGCTTCGGCATGACCGGCGGGCATTTCCTGCCGCACGCGGTTACCGCCGCGCTCAACCGGGAGTTCCTGCCGGTGGTGAAGGACCTGGATGCCCGCGACACCGAGGCGATCCACGAGAAAGTGTGGTGGAAGCTCAACCAGCGCTCGATGACCGGCGTCGTCTCGAGCGCGCTCTCGGCGCTCGACATCGCGCTGTGGGACATCCACGGCAAGCACGCCGGCCGCACCATCGCGCAACTCCTCGGCGGCGCGCGCGACTGGGCGCCCACCTACTGCACTTTCGGCTTCCACGAGTACGACTTCGACCAGCTCGTCGAGGCGGCCAGGCTGCAGCTCAAGAAGGGACATCGCCGCCTCAAGATGGTGGTGGGCGTGCACAAGGGCGGCTGGCAGGAGGACGCGCGGCGCGTGCGGGCCGTGCGCGAGGCCATCGGGCCCGACGTCGAGTTGATGATGGACGCCAACTACAAGTTCAACCCGGTGGACGCGCGCCAGCTGTGCCGCGCCATCGAGGACTGCAACCTCACCTGGTTCGAGGAGCCGCTCTACCAGAACGACACGCGCGCGATGGCCGACCTGCGCAGCCATACCCGCATACCGATAGCCGCCGGCCAGAACGAGGGCCACCGCTGGCGCCTGCGCGAGCTGGTGCTGCACCAGGCGGTGGACATCCTGCAGCCCAACGTTTGCTACTGCGGCGGCTACACCGTGGCGCAGAAGGTGGGGCACCTCGCGCAGGCGCCAGCGGGTCGAGTTCCATCTCGACATGCAGGCGGTGGGCGAGATGATGTTCGTCAACCCGCCGCAGCCGAAGGACAACGTGATCAAAATCCCCGCGCAGCCCGGGCTGGGGTTGAAGCCCAATCGCGCGGTGCTGAAGGACACGGTGGTAAAGTGATGGGGGAAAAGGAGGGAAGACCATGATCCGCGCCATGGGTTTTCGCATCGCTGTCGCACTGCTCGCCGCGCTCGCGGCGCTGCCCGCCGCCGCGCAAGGCGTGAACTGGCCGACCAAGCCGGTGCGCTTCATCGTGCCGTTCCCGCCGGGGGGCACGACCGACCCGCTGGCGCGGCTGGTGGGGGCACGGCTCACCGCGGCGCTCGGGCAGCAGTTCATCGTGGACAACCGGCCGGGCGCCTCGGGCTCGCTCGGGGCGGGCATCACCGCCAGGGCGACGCCGGACGGCTACACTTTCCTGTTCGTGTTCGACACCCACGCGGTCAACCCGACGCTGATCCCGAACCTGCCGTTCGACACGGTGAAGGACCTCGCGCCGGTGATGCTGATCGCGACCTCGGCGAACGCCATCGTGACCAACGCCGCCAAGCCCTACAAGAGCTTCGGCGACGTGATCAAGGCGGCGAAGGCAAAGCCGGACACGGTGACCTACGGCTCGATCGGCAGCGGCAGCCTCGGGCACCTGATGATGACGCTGGTGCAGCAGACGGGCGGCTTCAAGATCGTGCACGTGCCGTACAAGGGCGGCGGGCCGATGACGGTGGATGCGCTGGGCGGCAACGTCGATCTCGCCATCGGCACGGTGGCGCTGCTCACGCCGCACGTGAAGGGCGGGAAGCTGCGCGCCATCGCCGTCACCGGCGACAAGCGCTCGAGCGCGCTGCCCGACGTGCCGTCTCTCGCGGAGCAGGGTTTCCCCGGCTTCTCGGCGCTCGCCTGGTGGGGCGTGTTCGCGCCGGCCGGAACGCCGAAGCCGGTCATCGGCAGGTTCCACGCCGAGCTCGTGAAGGTGTTCAACCTGGCGGACGTGCGCAAGCAGCTTGCCGAGACGCTCGGCATGGACCTCGTGGTGAGCAGCCCCGAGGCGCTGCAGAAATTCCTGGTCGCCGAGATCGAGCGCTGGGGCAGGGTGGTGCGCGAGAACAATATCAGCGGCGATTGAGGGGGCAGGCCGGATCAGCGCGGGAAGGGCGCAAGCGGCGGCGGCTTCCCGTCCGGGACCGGGGTCCGCGCCACGTTCATCTGCATCGCGATCATCGAGTAGTAGCCGGCGATGCCGGTGATATCAACCACCCCGGCCTCGCCGAATTTCGCAACGGCCCGCTCGTAGGTCTGGTCGGACACGCCCCTCCTCGCGAGCAGCTCGGTGACGAAGTCGTGAACGATCTCCTCGTCGGCCGTCATGCCGGCGGGGCGCCGGCCTTCGGCGATCGCTTCGACGAGCGCCGGTTTCAGCCCGGCCTTGAGCGCGTGCTGGGAGTGGGCGGACCACTCGTACTGCTGGGTCCAGTCCCGCGCCGCGATCAGCGCCGTCAGCTCGATGATGCGCTGGTCGAGCGGGCACCGGAACCGCAGGTACTCGCCGACCTGCTGCACCGGCCCCGCCAGGCCCGGGCTGCGCAGCAGCACGTTGAACGGCCCGCGCACCTCGCCGCGCGGGCCGGCGGCGATGGCGGCCGCCACCTTCTTTTGCGCGTCGTTCATTTTCTCGGGCGCGATGCGGCCCATGCGTTCGGGGGTTGCGGCGGATGTCATGGCGGCCTCCTCTTCGGGAGCGGGCATCTTACGCCAGTCGTCCGCCGTTTGCGCGAAGTTCCATGATGCGAACCGGGGCCGGATGCGTGGGCTAAACTATTGGTGATGAGTGATGAGTGATGAGCGATCAGCTTCCCCTGAACGGCTATACGGTGCTGGATCTCACGCGCGCGCGCTCGGGCCCGACCGCCGTGCGCCAGCTCGCCGACTGGGGCGCGAACGTGATCAAGATCGAGGAGCCGGGCGACGCGGGCGACGGCAGCGGGCCGTGGGACCGGCGCCACGGCTTCGACTTCCAGAACCTGCAGCGCAACAAGAAGAGCCTCACGCTCAACCTGAGGGCGCCCGAGGGTGTGGCGATTTTCAAACGTTTGGCCGACCAGGCGGACGTGATCGTCGAGAATTTCCGCCCGCGGGTGAAGTACCGCCTCGGCATCGACTACGAGACCCTGAAGAAGACCAACCGGCGGCTGGTGTACGCCAGCATCTCTGGCTTCGGCGAGCAGGGCCCATACCGCGACCGGCCGGGGCTGGACCACGTGGTGCAGGGCATGGGCGGGCTCATGTCCATCACCGGGCTGCCCGGACAGGGGCCGGTCCGCGTCGGCATCGCGATCTCGGATTCGAGCTCCGGCATCTACTGCGCGTTCGGCATCGTGCTCGCGCTGCTCGAGCGCAGCCGCTCCGGCGAGGGCCAGTGGGTCAACACCTCTCTGCTGCAGGCGCTGATCGCCATGCTGGACTTCCAGGCCGCGCGCTGGCTGATCGGTCGCGAGGTTCCGCCGCAGGCCGGCAACGACCACCCGACCGCTATCCCGACCGGGGTGTTCAGGACGGCGGACGGCTACATCAACATCGCCGCTTCGGGCAAGCTGTTCGAGCGGCTGTGCACGGTCCTCGGCGCGCCCGGGCTGCTCGGCAACCCGGATTACGCCGACTACAAGTCGCGCTCCAGAAACCGCGCCGCGCTCAACGCCGCCATCGAGGAGCATACGGTCAGGCGCCCCTCCGCCGAATGGATCGAATTGTTGAACGGCGCCGGCGTGCCGTGCGGCCCGATCTACACCATAGACAAGATGTTCGCCGACCCTCAGGTGCAGGGCCTCAACATGGCGCAGCCGGTCGTGCACCCCAGCCTGGGACGGCAGGAGCTGGTCGGCCAGGGCGTGAACCTCTCGCGCACGCCGGCTGAGCTGCGCACGCCCGCGCCCGACGCCGGCGAGCATACGGACGAAATACTGCGGGGGCTGGGCTACGACGCCGCGGCGATCAAAGACCTGCGCCGACGCGGCGTCGTGTGACCCGCTTCGCGAAGGCGGAGAGCATGGCGCGCATCGAGCCGTTGCCGGCGGACCTCAACCCGGACCTGCAAGACACCCTGCAGACCTACCGGAATTACCTGGGCTACGTGCCGAACAGCGTGCTGATCATGCAGCACCGGCCCAGGCTGGTGAAGGCGCTGGCCCAGATGGCATCCGCCGTCTGGGACAAGGAAACGAGCGAGGTGAGCCTCGGCTTCAAGCGGCTGGTCGCGTACATGGCGAGCCGCACGCACGGCTGCAATTATTCCATGGCGCACGCCGCCGAGGCGGCCCACCGCGCCGGCATGGACGATGCCAAGCTCGAGGCGGTGGTGGACTACAAGACGAGCCCGCTTTACACCGAAGCGGAGCGCGTCGCGCTCGACTTCGCGGTCGCGGCGGCCTCGCAGCCGAACGGCGTCACCGACGCCCTGTTCCGTAACATGAAAAAGCACTGGACCGACGCGCAGATCGTGGAAATCGCCGGCGCGGTCGCTTTGAACGGTTTTCTCAACCGCTGGAACGACACCATGGCGGTGCCGCTGGAGCCGGAACCGGTCGAGTTCGGGGAAAAGCACCTCGCGCGCCACGGCTGGCGGGTGGGAAAACACCGGTGACGAAGTGATGAGTGACGGATTGGCCCGTTCTTGCCAACTCGTCACCCCGTCACTCGGGCTTGATCCCCGCCGCGCGCACGACCTTCGCCCACTTCCCGGTTTCGGCGCGCAGTACGCGCGCAAACTCCTCGGGCGTGTTGGCGACGGCGTCCGCGCCGTCGGCGACGAGCTTCTGGGCGACCGCGGGCGAGCGCAGCACCGCCGTCATGGCCTCGTGCAGTTTCGCGATGGTCTCCCGGGGAGTGCCGGCGGGCGCGAACAGGCCGTACCATTGCACCGCCTCGTAGCCCGGCACCCCCGCTTCCGCCACCGTCGGCAGTTCGGGCAGCGCGCTCGAGCGCCTGGCGCCGGTCGTGGCCAACCCGCGCAGGCGTCCGCTTCTCACGTGGGGCAGCCCGGAGAGCATGGTCGCGGTCGCCGCGACGACATGGCCGGCGAGCAGATCAATGAGCGCGGGCCCGAGCCCCTTGTACGGAATGTGGACCATTTTGACGTTGGTCATGCTGAGAAACAGCTCCATCGAAAGATGAGGGTTCGTTCCGGTGCCGGCGGAGGCGTAGTTGATCTCGTTCGGACGCCTGCGGGCGAACGAGATCAACTCCTTCACCGATCTTGCGGGCAGCGACGGGTGCACCACCAGGATGTTGGGCGCCGCGATGACCTGCGTGATGGGCGCGAGGTCCTTCAGTGCGTCGTACGGCAGCTTCTTCTTCGTTGACGGCAGGATCGCAAGGGTGGAGATGCCCATCAGCAGCGTGTAGCCGTCGGGGGCCGCCCTGGCGACGAGGTCGTTGCCGATGATCGAGCCCGCGCCAGGGCGGTTGTCCACGACCACCGGCTGGCCGAGACGCTCGGCAAGACCGGATGTCAGCTGCCGGGTGAGGATGTCGGTGCCGCCGCCGGGCGACGACGGCACGATCACCCGCACCGGCTTACCGGGATAGCCGCCCTGCGCGAGCGCCGCGCCGGCCGGGACCGCGATCAATGCGGCGCACAGCAGGCAACGCGTCCTATTCAGCAGGCTCATGCCGATTCCTCCTCCGTGATTCCAGCATACGGTCCGTGTCGAATCCGCCGTAATATGATACCCAATCCTCGGCCAGCATAGCATCGAGGCCGCATGGTCAACTACCGGCGCCGATCATTCCGCCGAAATAGGGTTGTCTGGAGGGCACATGATGCGCAAGCTCAGGACGCAGCGCGATAACCAGCAGTGGATGCTCGACCTCGC
>JACOVL010000065.1 GCA_016177355.1 Betaproteobacteria bacterium
AGCGCGGGAGAGGGAAACAGCCATTTCACGACCTCCCGATTTCCCGATCTCACGACCTCCCGGTTTTTCGACCTCCCGACCTCCCGATTTCCCGATCTCACGACCTCCCGGTTTTTCGACCTCCCGACCTCCCGATTTCCCGATCTCCCGTGTTTGATTGGAAGGTGCGCATGATCTTCTGGCTCACGCTCGCGGCGCTGACCGCCTGGTTGCTGTGGTACATGGTCGCGGTGCCGGGCAGGTCTTACTCCGGCGCGCTTAAGCCGCTGACCGCGGAGGAAGAGTTGCTGGCCGGCAACCTGCGCCGCCACGTCGCGGCGACCGCGAGCCGCGAGCACAACCTGTTCCACTATTCCGAGCTCGAGGCTTCAGCGCTGTACATTGAGAAGACCCTGGCCGGCCTGGGCCATGCGGTCGCGGCGCAGCGCTACACGGTGCAGGGCAAGGAAGTGCGCAACATCGAGGTGGAAATCAAGGGCGGCGCCCGCGCTTCCGAGATCGTCGTCGTCGGCGCGCACTACGATTCGGTCATCGGCGCGGTCGGCGCGAACGACAACGGCTCGGGCGTCGCCGCGGTGCTCGAACTCGCGCGCCTGCTCAGGGAGGCAAAACCCGGGCGCACGCTGCGCTTCGTGGCGTTCGTCAACGAGGAGCCTCCATTCGACAAGACAGCGGATATGGGCAGCCGCGTCTACGCGCAGCGCGCAAAGAAGCGGGGCGAGAACGTCGTCGCGATGTTCTCGCTGGAGACGATCGGCTGGTACTCGGATCAGCCGGGGAGCCAGCGCTACCCGTTCCCGCTGAACCTGTTCTATCCCTCGACCGGCAACTTCATCGCGTTTGTCTCGAACCTCCCCTCGCGCGCGCTGCTGCACGAAGTCGTCGCCTCGTTCCGCCGTCACGCCGGATTTCACTCCGAAGCGGTGGCCGCGCCCGCCTTCATCCCGGGCGTGGACTGGTCCGACCACCGGTCGTTCTGGGAGCAAGGCTACCCGGCGCTGATGGTGACCGACACCGCGCCCTACCGCTATCTCCACTACCACACGCCGCAGGACACGCCGGACAAGGTGGACTACGACCGCCTCGCGCGCGTCACCGCCGGCCTCCACCGCGTGCTGCGCGACCTCGCGCAGGCAGAATAGCCCCAATCTCTTACTCGATGAGTTCCAATTCCGCTTCGGGATGGAACTCCAGCCTCATCGCTTCAGGCGCGCGCGGAGGTTCGCAAAGACGCGTTCGCCAGGAACAGGCTTCACTTTGCCTTCAACGACTTCCCGGTGTCGCCATAGTGGTCCGAGCTCGTTCACTCGGTCAGTAGCTTGTCGGCCCACTCGATCAGCTGGACCAATATTGTCGGATTTGCGAAGGATGCTTTCTTTCCTACTAGGTCTGAGTCGAGGACCCCACGGGCCCTTGAACACGCGCCTCACACATGGATTGGTATGCCCAGAGCAACTGTGGCCTTGAGCGTTTCAGCCAGCGGCGGCCAGCCGACTGGCACAACGGCATTGGCGACCGGGTCGCGCATCAGGGAAACAGCCTCACCGAGAAGGAAGATCTGTACTTCATGACCCGCTTCCGCCAGTGCGTTCGCATGCAGGAAGGGGAAAGCCGCCTTGGTGGGGTCGTCAGAACCCCACGCGCTTTTGACCAGGACCTTGCTCATGCTCGCCTCGGTGTCGTGATGTTCATGCTGCCTAACTTTGAAGTGGACGGCCAAAGCTGTCTTATAAGGCGGCATTGTGCGCCGCGGGATGTACACCTTCAAGCCGGTCAAAACGTTGCAATGCTAAGAATGCGTAACAAAATGAAGAGATCCTACTTTACTCCCCTCCTTTTCAAGGAGGGGTGGCCCGTAGGGCCGGGGTGGTTGAGAGTGGAGGCTCGCATGTCCACCACCCCGTCGCTTCGCGCCACCCCTCCTCGATGAGGAGGGGAAATCATTTTGTTAGACGCTCTAAAGCATTATTAGGACATGTCATAATTAATGACCGGAGGGCGGATGATGAATACCCTGGCACGCATGATGGCGACGGTCGCGATGTTGTCGGCGCTGGCTACGCAGGCGCAGCAGACCGCACCGGACGCGCTGGTGAAGAGCACGGTGAACGAAGTGCTGGCGGTGATCAAGCAGACCAAGGATGCGAAGGCGCTGGTGGACCTTGCCGAGAAGAAGGTGCTGGCGCAGTTCGACTTCAAGGAGATGACCCGGCTCGCTACCGGCCGCGCCTGGTCGCAGGCGAGCGCCGCGCAGCAGCAGGCGCTCGAGCGCGGCTTCCGCACGCTGCTGGTGCGGACCTATACCACGGCGCTGTCGCAGAGCAGCGGCGAAACGAAAGTGGAAGTGAAGCCCGTCGCCCTGAAAGCAGGCGACACGGCAACCATGGTGCGGACCGTGGTCACGGAGCCCGGCAGAAAGCCGTTCGCCATCGATTACCGCATGTGGGTCACGCCCGCAGGCTGGAGGGTGTACGACGTGACGGTGGAGAATCTGAGCCTCGTCACCAACTACCGCAGCTCGTTCGCCTCCGAGATCGGCCGCTCCGGCATCGACGGCCTGATCAAGGTGATCGAGGACAAGAACCGCAAGTCCTCGACAGGCTGAACCGAAGCGTGACCCAGCGCGCGCCGCTGTCGTGGCATGGGTACAGCGGAAGCGCCTGATACATAACGAATTGCGCGCGATCCGGCCGGCGCGCGTCGCCGTGCGGCGACAGTTCCGGGCCGGAAATTATCTTCCTCCCTGCGCGAAGCCGTTGATTTGACGGCAAGTACCTGTACTGGCACGACGTTTGCACCTTTTCCCAAGCTGGGCCATGACGCCAGCGATTACTAGGAGGGGGCGCCTATGAAAACGATCGCACACATGGCAGGAGCGCTCGCGCTGCTGGTCGCGTTCGGCGCGCAGGCCCAGAACGGAGCGCCCGACGCGCTGGTGAAGGGCACGGTGAGTGAAGTGCTCGCCGCGATCAAGCAGACCAGGGACCCGCGCGCGCTCGCCGAATTCGCGGAAAGGAAGTTACTCGCGTACTTCGATTTCAAGGAAATGACCCGCATGGCGGTGGGTCGGGCATGGGCGCAGGCGAGCGCCGCGCAGCAGCAGGCGCTGGAGCGCGTGTTCCGGACGCTGCTGATGCGCACCTATACGACCGCGCTGGCGCTGGCCAGCGGCGACCAGACGGTGGAAGTGAGGCCGGTTGCGCTCAGGCCCGGGGACACGGATGCCACCGTGCGCACGCTCGTGAAAGAGCCGGGCAAGAAGCCGGTGCCGATGGACTACCGCATGTCGAGCACGCCCGGCGGGTGGAAAGTGTACGACGTGGTGGTGGAGAACCTCAGCATCGTCACCAACTACCGCAATTCGTTCAACTCCGAGATCGCCCGCTCGGGCATCGACGGGCTGATCAGGGTGATCGAGACCAAGAACCAGAAGCAGGAGGGGTAGTCGCCCCGGATCACGGCGCGGGCCCGCCCGGGCCCGGGGCAGCCAGGCGTGAACCAGTTCACGCCGCGCGGCAGGGTTGTCATCGCGCCGCCGCAGCCTGTACAGTCAGGCGATGCAGCGCTATTACCCCCGCTCCTTCCTCAAGCTGCTCCTGGTCGGTTTCACGCTGGTCGCGGCTCCGCTCATCTTCGCGCTGATCAACACCGCGATCTCGGTGGACCAGCTCGCGAACCGCAGCCAGCGCGCCGTGTACCAGGCGGCGCAGGCGACGCAAAGCGGCCGGCGCCTGGCGGAGCTGCTGACCTCGCTCGAGCGCACCGCGCGGCAGATCGTGATCCTCGGCGATCATTCCCTGCTCGACGCCTACGAAGCCGCGCGCGCGCAGCTGCTGCAGACCGCCGGCCAGTTCGCGAACCTGCCGTTCGACGAGGCGCAGAAGGACGCGCTCGACCGGATCGTGAGCGGCGAGGCCGCGGTCCACGCGGTGCTGTCGGACGCGGGCGCGAAGGCGCCGCAACTGAGGCGGGCCGTTGAATCATTCGTCAATCTGGCCGAAGATGCGCGCACGATCACCACGCGCAGCGACGCGCTGATCGACCGCGAAGTCGAGGCGATGCAGGCCTCCGCCGCCCAGGCGCAACGCCTGACTTTCTGGCAGCTGCTCGCGCTGATCCCGGTGGTTGCATTCCTGGTGGTGGGATTCTCGCTCCTCATCGCGCGCCCGATCAGCCAGATCGACGCCGCGATCCGTCAGCTTGGCAGGGGGCAGTTCGCCGCGCCGGTGACGGTGAACGGGCCGCAGGACCTCGAGCAGCTCGGCGAACGCCTGGAATGGATGAGGCGGGAATTGATAGACATCGAGCAGCAGAAGAACCGCTTCCTGCGGCAGGTTTCGCACGAGCTGAAGACCCCGCTCACGGCGCTGCGCGAGGGCGCGGAACTTCTCTCGGAAGAGGCGGTCGGAAAGCTGAGCCCCGAGCAGCGCGAGATCGCGGAAATCCTGCGTCATAACAGCGTGGAATTGCAGAAGCTCATCGAAGACCTCCTTTCCTACGGCGCGAGCCAGTTCCGCAAGGTGACCGTGGACCGCGAGCCGGTGGACGTCCGGGAGGTCATCGAGCGCGTGGCCGCCGACCAGAGACTCGCCGTCAGGGCGCGGGGCCTGACGCTCGAGATCGCCGCCGAGGACGCCATGCTGTCCGCGGATTCCGAGAAACTGCGCGTCGTGCTCGACAACCTCGTGTCCAATGCCGTGAAGTTCTCCCCCGCAAACGGCGTGATCCGCGTCGCGGCGCGGCTGAGCGGCGGGGCGCTCGAGCTCGACGTCATGGATCAGGGGCCCGGCATCGCGCGCGAGGAGCGCGCGCGCATCTTCGATCCGTTCTACCAGGCCCGGCACGACGGCGCGGGCCCGCTGCGCGGCACCGGCATCGGGCTGTCGGTGGTGAAGGAATACGTGTTCGCGCACGGCGGCAGCGTGGAAGTCGTGGACAGCGCGCGCGGCGCGCACCTGAGAGTGAGGATACCGCTGACCCGGATCGAAGAAGAGGAGACGGCGTGAGGCGCGGCGCGGTCATGCCCGGACTCGCCTGCGCCGCGCTGCTCGCGGGCTGCGGCGTGCTGCGCGGCCTCGAGGATCAACAGCCCGCCCCCTGGGTGCAGGCCGGCGCCCCGCAGCCGGCCTCCGACGCCGAGAGCCTGATGCTCTATTTCCAGCACGTCAGGAAGCTGCCCGGCGCCGAGCTCGGAAGGGAGCACGAGACGGCGCGCCAGGCCTACGCGCGGGCGCGCTCGGACTTCAACCGCGTGCGCCTCGCCATGGTGCTCGCGCTGCCGAACGCGCCGTTTGGCGACGAGCCGCGCGCGCTGGAGCTGCTCGACCCGGTCGCGAAGAACCCGAACGGCCGGCTGCAGGGACTCGCGTACGTGCTGGCCTCGCATCTCCAGGAGCGCAGGCGGCTCGACGCGAGCGCGCAGGGGCTGCAGCAGAAGCTCGACGCGTTGATGTCGCTCGAGCGCAGCATGATCGAGCGCAAGCGATGACGGCGCCGAAAGCCAGCATCCTCGTCGTGGACGACGACCCCGACCTGCTGCGGCTGATGCAGATCCGGCTGACCGCCGCCGGCTACGCCGTCGCCACCGCCGACAGCGCGGAGCGCGCGCTGGCGCAGGCGAGCATCGCGCGCCCGCAGTTGATCGTGACCGACCTGAGGATGAGCGGCATGGACGGCATGGCGCTGTTCGAATCCATCCAGGCGAGGAACCCGACGCTGCCCGTCATCATCCTCACCGCGCACGGCACGATCCCCGACGCGGTGGCGGCGGTGAAGCGCGGCGTGTTCGGCTATCTCGCGAAGCCGTTCGACGCAAAAGCGCTGCTCACCGAGATCGAGCGCGCGCTCGCGCTGGGCGGCGGGCAGGCGCCGGCCATGAACGGCGCGGACCAGGGCTGGCGCGCCGGGATCCTCACGCGCAACCCGGTGCTGGAGGACGTCCTGGCGAAGGCGCGGCTGGTGGCGGACAGCGACGCCCCGGTCTTCATCTGCGGCGAGTCCGGCACCGGCAAGGAGCTGCTCGCGCAGGCGCTGCACAAGGCGAGCCCGCGGCGCGACCATCCGTTCGTCGCGATCAACTGCGGCGCGATACCCGAGCCGCTGCTGGAGTCCGAGCTGTTCGGCCACGTCAAGGGCTCCTTCACCGGGGCCGTGCGCGACCACAAGGGGCTGTTCCTGGCCGCGAACGGGGGCACGCTGTTCCTCGACGAGATCGGCGACATGCCGGTCGCGCTGCAGGTGAAGCTCCTGCGGGTGCTGCAGGAGAAGCAGGTGCGGCCGGTGGGCTCGACGCAATCGCACGCGGTGGACGTGCGCGTGATCTCGGCGACCCACCGCAACATCGAGGCCGAGATGGCCGCGGGAAATTTCCGCGAGGACCTCTACTACCGGCTGAACGTGGTCGCGCTCGCGCTGCCGCCGCTCGCCGAGCGGCGCGAGGACATCCCGCTGCTTGCCAACCACTTCCTCTCCGCGCTCGCCGAAAAATACCGGAAGACCATCAACGGCTTTGCGCCGGAGGCGCTCGAGCTGCTGGTCGCGGCGCAATGGCCCGGCAACGTGCGCCAGCTCTACAACGTGGTCGAGCAGTCGG
>JACOVL010000070.1 GCA_016177355.1 Betaproteobacteria bacterium
CGTCGGCGCCTCGCGCGCCGCGGTGGACTCGGGCTTCGTGCCCAACGACTACCAGGTCGGGCAGACCGGCAAGATCGTCGCCCCGGAGCTCTACGTCGCGGTCGGGATCTCGGGCGCGATCCAGCATCTCGCGGGCATGAAGGACAGCAAGGTGATCGTCGCCATCAACAAGGACGCCGAGGCGCCGATTTTCGCCGTGGCGAACTACTGGCTGGTCGAGGATCTGTTCAAGGCAGTGCCCGAGCTCATCAAGGAGCTGTAGGGTGTCAACTTACGCGGCACCGCTGAAGGACATGCGCTTTGCGATCCAGGAGCTGGCCGGGCTCTCGGAAGTCTCGGCGCTGCCGGGCCACGGCGAGGTCAACGCCGAGCTGGTGGACGCGGTGCTGGGGGAGGCGGCGAAGTTCGCGCAGGAGGTGCTCGACCCCCTCAACCGCGAGGGCGACCGGCAGGGCGTGAAGCTCGCCGACGGAAGAGTCACGGCGCCCAAGGGCTTCAAGGAAGCCTACCGCGCTTTCATCGAGGCGGGCTGGAACGGCCTCGGCGGCGAGCCCGAGTACGGCGGGCAGGGCCTGCCGCACCTCGTCGCGACGCCGGTGCAGGAGATCTGGAAGAGCGCCAACATGGCGCTCACCCTCGCTCCCATGCTCACTTCGGGCGTGCTCGAGGCGCTGAAGGCCCACGCCTCGCCGGAGCAGTTGAAAACCTACGCCGGCAAGCTCACTTCGGGCGTATGGACTGGCACCATGAATCTCACCGAGCCGCAGGCGGGCTCGGACCTGTCGGCGGTGCGCACGCGCGCGGTGCGCGAAGGCGATCGCTATCGCATCCAGGGCACCAAGATCTTCATCACCTGGGGCGAGCACGACCTGGCGGACAACATCGTGCACCTCGTGCTGGCGCGCACGCCCGAGGCGCCGGAAGGCGTGAAAGGCATCTCACTCTTCATCGTGCCGAAGTTCGTCCCCAAGGCCGACGGTTCGCCGGGCGAGCGGAACGACGTCAAGTGCGTCTCGATCGAGCACAAGCTCGGCATCCACGCGAGTCCGACCTGCGTGCTCGCGTACGGCGACGGCAAGGGCGCGATCGGCCACCTCGTCGGCGAGGAGAACCGCGGGCTCGAGTACATGTTCACCATGATGAACCACGCGCGGCTCTCCGTCGGCGTGGAGGGCGTGGCGGTCGGCGAGCGGGCCTACCAGCACGCGCTGGAGTACGCGAAGACCCGCGTGCAGGGCCGCGAGATCGGCCAGCGCGGCGGCGACCGCGTCACCATCATCCACCATCCCGACGTGCGCCGGATGCTGATGAGCATGCGGGCGCAAACGGAAGCGATGCGCGCGCTTGCTTATTTCGCGGCGGCGATGCTCGACAAGGCCAAGCGCCATCCCGACCCCGCGGAAAAGCGGCGCAGCCAGGGGCTCCTCGACCTGCTGACGCCGGTCGTGAAGGGCTGGTGCACGGAGCAGGGGGTGGAAGTCGCCTCCACCGGCATCCAGGTCCACGGCGGCATGGGCTTCGTCGAGGAGACCGGCGCGGCGCAGTACCTGAGGGACGCGCGCATCACCACCATCTACGAGGGCACCACCGGCATCCAGGCGAACGATCTCGTCGGCCGCAAGGTGGGCTTCGAGAAGGGCGCGACCGCGCTGGCGGTGATCGCGGAGATGCGCAAGCTGGATGCGTTCCTCGCGAAGCACGAGGGGCTCGCGGCGATGCGCGCTAATCTCACGGAGGCGGTTGACGGGCTCGAAGCCGCGACGCGCTGGATCGTCGAGACGTTCCCGAAGGAGCCGAAGGCCGTGGCGGCGGTGTCGGTGCCCTATCTCAAGCTCTTCGGCACGGCCGCCGGCGGCTGGATGATGGCCCGCGCGGCGCTGGTCGCGCAGCAGCGGCTCCAGCAGCCGGGCGCGGATCAGGATTTTCTACGGGGCAAGCTCGCGACCGCGCGCTTCTACGCCGAACACGAATTGCCCAGGGCCATCCCGCTGGCGCGGGAAGTGACGCGCGGCGCAGCGAGCGTGCTCGCGGTCGACCCCGCCCGCTTCTAGTCCGCCGCATCCGTATCCTGAATATCATTTAGAAACATGAGGTTAAATTGACTTATCGCGCGCTGCGACTCGGACTTGCCGTCGGCCTGCTGGCGTTTCCATGCCAGGCGCTCGACGCCGCCGGCGATACCCTGTCCCCGGTCAACACCCTGCCGCGTTTCGCGCTGGTCATCGGCAACAGCCGTTACCAGGAAATGCCCCTCAGGAATCCCGGCAACGACGCAAACGCCATTGCCGGGCGGTTGAAGAACATGGGCTTCACAGTGACCCTGCATCTGGACGCGGACCGGCGGCAGATGCTCGAGGCGATCCGGTCCTTCGGCGGCAGCCTCGCGCAGGCGAAAGGGGTCGGGCTCTTTTATTTCGCGGGGCACGGGGCGCAGCTCGCCTGGCGCAATTACCTGATACCGGTGGATGCCGCGATCAGCACGATCGACGAGATGCAGTCGCGGGCGGTGGACATGAACGCGCTGCTGGACGACCTGATCCGCGCCCGCAACCCGATGAACATCATCATCCTCGACGCCTGCCGCGACAACCCGTTCGGCTCGCAGGTCACGCTCGCGCAAAAAGGCCTGAGCCAGCTCGACGCCCCGGTCGGGACGCTGCTCGCCTATGCGACCGCGCCGGGCAACGTGGCGGCGGACGGCACGGGAGAGAACGGCCTCTACACCGAATACCTGCTGAAGGAAATCGAGGCGCGGGACGCCAAGATCGAGGACGTCTTCAAGCGGGTGAGGATGAACGTGCGGCGCCTGTCGAAGGGGCAGCAGGTTCCCTGGGAGAGCACCTCGCTCGAGCAGGATTTCTATTTCATCCCGCCGGCCGCGGCGAAGAAGCTCACGCCGGAAGAGCTCGAACGGCAGTTCGAGGAGGAGCTGGAGATCTGGACGCGAATCCGGGCCACCAGGGACACGGCGCCGCTCGAGGACTACCTGCGCCGCTTCCCCAGCGGCAAGTTCTCCGAGCTCGCCCAGTTCCGGCTCGACCGGCTGCTCGCGCAGCAGGACGAGAAGCCGGTGCAGCCCGGCCCGACTTCGGCGCTGCCGTCACCGTTCAGGCGGGTCGCCGCCGTCCACGCCGCCGAGTCCGCGCGCGCCGCCCCGCCCGGCTCGAACCCGTATACCAAGGGGACTGGAAAGGCCGATTGGGGTTACCGGGTCGGGGACAGCTACACCTACAGCCGGATGGACGCTTTTTCCAGGGTCGAAGCGAACCGGTTCAAGGAAAGAGTCACGAAAGTCACCGATATCGAGGTCATTTACAACCGCGGCCGGAGAATCACGGATCTTCTGGGGAACGACGTCGTGGGCCGCAACGGCGCGGAATTCTCGCCGTCGCAGGTCTTTGTCCCCGAATACAGCATCGGCAAGAAGTGGACGACGCGGTTTCACGTGGTGCGCTCGGAGGAGAGGGGCAAGGGCATGAAAAAGGCGGGCCGGCCGCGGGAAGACGATATCGAGATCAGCTTCAGGGTCGTGGCGAAAGAGCCGATCACCGTGCCGGCCGGGACGTTCGACGCCTGGCGCGTGGAAGGGCACGGCTTCCTGGTCCGCGGCGGCACCACCCTGAGATACATCTACTGGATCGCCCCGGAGCGGGTGCGGCGGGTGCTCGCGATGGAAGTCACCGGCGCGGGCAAGGGCAGCAAATATAAAAGGGCCGACCGCTTCGAGCTGGTGGCCTACGTGCAGCAGTCAGGCGAGCAAGCCGCCAGGGTGGCCAGCGCTCGAATCCAGTGATGGGTGATGAGGGTCAGAGCGACGGCTCCGTCTTTTCCAGCCCCCGCTCGGTGAGGCTCCGCACGAGCCAGTCGTGGGCGTCGTCCACCGAGTCGGTGCGGTGCACCAGCTCCAGGTCGCGCGCGCTGATCGTGCCGTGGCGCGCGAGCGCGCCGAAGTCCACCACTTGCCGCCAGTACTCGGTGCCGAAGAGGACGATCGGCATCGGCTTCCTCATTTTCCGCGTCTGCGTGAGCGTCAGCAGCTCGAACAGCTCGTCGAGCGTGCCGAACCCGCCCGGGAACACGATCACCGCCTTGGCGAGATAGGCGAACCAGAACTTGCGCATGAAAAAGTAGTGGAAATGGAACGCGAGCTCGCGCGTGACGTACGGGTTCTCGAACTCCTCGCTCGGGATCGAGATGGTGAGGCCCACGTTCATGCCGCGGGCCTCGGCCGCGCCCCGGCTGGCCGCTTCCATGATGCCCGGGCCGCCGCCCGTGCACACCACGAAGCGCCGCTCCTGGGGGTCGAGCGCCTTGGACCACTGCGTGAGGCGGAAGGCGAGCGCGCGCGCGGCTTCGTAGTAGCCCGACATCACGAGCGCCATGCGCGCGCCCTCGAGGTCGCCGCCGCCGGCCTCGGCCTTGCGCAGCGCCGCCTCGGCCCGCTCGCGCGGGTGGATCCGCGCCGAGCCCATGAACACGATGGTGTCGTCCACCTTGTAACGCTCGAACCGGGCCTTCGGCTCGAGATACTCCGCCAGGATGCGCAGCGCGCGGCCATCCCGGCTGTTGATAAACGCCTCGTTGCGATAGGCTTTAGGGGGCCGCCGGCGTCCGGTCATCGCGAATACCCGTTACCCATGAAGTAATATAGCAATACAAACCAGGGAGGTCACCATGAAGGCATCGCACAGTATCGCAGCACTGTCGCTCGCTCTCGCGCTGGCGGGCGCAACGGGCACGGCGCCCGCACAGGACCGCTGGCCTTCCAAATCGATACGCATGATCGTGCCGTTCACCGCGGGCTCGGCGAGCGACGTGCTGGGGCGCATCGTCGGCCAGCGGCTTGGCGAGATCCACGGCCAGCAGTGGGTCGTCGATAACCGGCCGGGCGCCGGCGGGCTGATCGGCAGCGAGCTCACGCGCCAGGCCGCGCCCGACGGCTACACGCTCGCCATGGTCGGGCAGCCGCACCTGTCGAACGCGCTGCTGCGCGAGGACAAGCCGTACGACCCGCTGCAGGACTTCACGGCGATCTCGCTGGTCGCCTCGACGCCCAACGTGATCGTGCTCGGCCGGGGAATCGGCGCGAAAACGATTCCGGAGCTGATCGCGCTCGCCAAGGCCAAACCCGGCGCGCTCAATTACGGCTCGGCCGGGGTGGGCAGCTCCTCGCATCTCGCCGGCGCGCTGTTCGTATCGAAGGCGCAGATCGACGTCGTGCATGTACCGTTCCGCATTGGACCCGACAGCCGCAGCGCGTTGATCGCCGGCACGATCCAGTTCTACGTTTATCCGTTGCCCGCGATCATGACGATGATCAAGGCCGGCACGTTGAGGGCGCTGGCGGTCGGCTCGCCGAAACGGGCCGAGGCGCTGCCGGAGGTGCCGACGAGCGCGGAAGCGGGCTTCGGCCAATACCGGTCGGAATCGTGGTTCGGCATCATCGCGCCGAAGGCGTTGCCCGCGCGGCTCGTCACCCGGATCAATGCCGATACCGTGAGCGTGCTGAAAGAGCCGGCCACGCGCGGGAAGATCGTGCAGCAGGGCGCGGTGCCCGGCGGCGGCCCGCCCGGGCATTTCGAGAAGATGCAGCGCGACGAATACGCCGAGCTGGCCCAGTTGATCCGCCGGATCGGCATGAAGACGCAATGACCGGCGCCGCCGCGCCGGTGATTTCATCATGATCGAGGTTAACGAGCGGATCGAGGTGCCTTCGACGCCGCAGATCGTATGGCACCTGCTGTCGGATCCGCGCGCCGTCGTCGACTGCGTGCCGGGCGCGGCGCTGGGGGATAAACTGGAGGACGGGTCGTTCGAGGCGACCCTGACCGTCAAGTTCGGGCCTGCCAGGGTGACCTTTCGCGCCAGGATCGCGCTCGAGCTGGATGCGGCGGCGATGACCGGGCACGTCACCGCGAGAGGCAGGGACAACCAGGGCGGGACGCGGATCCGCGCCAAAATGACCTTCAAGGTCGTCGAGCAGGCGGAGCCGCCGGGCTCGGCGATCCCGATCGAGGCCCGGGTCGAGATTTCCGGCCGGCTCGCATCGCTGGTGGAGGGGGGAGCAGCATTGGTGGTCAAGCGCATGACGGGCGAATTCACGGAGCGGCTCGCCACCCGTTGCGCCGCCGCTACAACTTAAGCTATTGATATTAAAAGTATTAATGGGAGCGGTCAGATGAAGGTGTACCAGAGGCTCGCCGGCAATTTCGTGGCGGAAGGCGTCACGCACGTTTTCGGCATCATGGGCGACGGCAACATGTACTGGATGCACGAGCTCGACCGGCTGGGCGGCGTCAAGATGCTCGAGGTTCGCCACGAGGGAGCCGGACTCGGGATGGCGGATGGCTGGGCGCGGGTGACGCGCGCGCCGGGGATTGCCACCGCAACCTGCGGTCCGGGCGTGACTCAACTCGCCACCGCGCTGGTAACCGCCGCCCGTGCCGGATCGCCGCTCGTCGCCTTCTGTGGCGAGCACCCGACGAATGACGACGAGTACAACCAGCGCCTCGACCAGGCGCGATTCGCCGCCGGCTGCGAAAGCGGTTTCATACGCGTTAACACACCCGACGGCGCGGACGATGCCGTCCGGAAGGCGTTCTACCTCGCCAGGCTTGAATCCCGCCCGGTCATGTTGAGCGCGCCGATGGACGTTCAGCAGATGGCCTTCGACGACGGCGACGAGCCGTACCAGCCATCCTCCACGTTATTCTCGCCGCGGGCCGTCCAGCCGGATCCCGCCGCGCTCCAACAGGCGGCCGACATCATCGCCGGAGCCAGGAAGCCGGTGATCCTCGTCGGGCGGGGGGCGCAGTGGTCGGGCGCCGGCGAGGCCGTGCTCAAGCTCGGTGACCGCATCGGAGCGCTGATCGCCACCACGCTGATGGCGAAGACCTGGCTCTCCGAAGCCGAATATCACGTCGGCATCTCCGGCACTTACGGCACGCGGACGGCGATGCAGCTGTTCGAGGAAGCCGATTGCGTCATCGCCGTCGGCGCCAGCATGAACCGCTATACGACCGAACACGGCTACCTCTACCCCAACGCCCGCTACGTGCACCTGGATTCCAAGCCGCACCTCATGATGAGCGGTGGCCGGTCCGCCGATTGCTACCTGCAAACGGACGCGCGGGCCGGCGTGGAAGCCCTGGAAAGCCTGCTGGCCAGGCGATCGGTCAAGCTGACCGGCTACCGGACCCCCGAAGTCAAAAAGCGGCTCCCCTATCAATTCGAGGACCGCACGGAATTCCCGATCGAACCGGGCAGCGTGGACCCGCGCGAGATCTGCCTTGCCCTTGACGAAATCGTGCCGGCGGATTTTGGCCTGTTTACGGGCAGCGGTGCGACCGCGGGCTTCTCGAACATTCTGTTCAGACGCCGGCGCCCCGTGGTGCTGGCCAGCCATTTTTTCGGCTGTATCGGGCAGATGTTGCCCGCCGCGATGGGGGGGGTCGCGGCCACGGGCAACAAGCCGGCACTACTCGTCGATGGCGATGCCAGCATCATGATGCACCTGGCGGAGTTCGAAACGATGGTCCGCTACGACATGCCGCTGCTGGTCGTCTGCATGAACAACCAGGCGCTGGGCTCGGAGTACTACAAGCTGGACGCGCACAAGATGAAGGCCGAGCTCGCGACCATTCCCACGCCGGATCTGGGGGCCGTCGCCACGGCTTTCGGCGGGAGAGGCCGGCTCGTGCGCAGCATCGGCGAGCTGCGGGCCGCCGCCGGCGAGTGGGTCGCCAGGCCCGGCCCGATGATGCTCGACGTCCGGATCTCCCGCAGCGTGGTGACCCTGCCGTATCGCCGCATCCACTACGGCCGGGACGAATAAGACGGGTTCAGATCTTCCGCAACTGCTCCAGCAGCTCCTGGCTCTCGGGGATGGTGCCCGGCTCGTAGACCTTCGCGTAGCGGACGATTCCCTTTGCGTCGAGCACGTAGGCCGCGCGCTTGTCCATGCCGCGCTCCTCGTTGAAGATGCCCCAGGCCTTGCCGACCGCGCCGTGCGGCCAGTAATCCGATAACAGGGGGAAGGGAACGCCGCCCAGCTTTTCGGCCCACCCCTTGAGGCTGGGCGCGGGGTCGGCGCTGATCTGCAGGATTTCCACCCCCAGCTTCTTGAATTCCTCGTAGTTCGCACGGAACCCGTTGACCTGGTTCGTTCACCCGCTGGTGAAGGCGAACGGCATGAACGCGACCACGACGGGCTTGCCCTTGAAGCTGGCGAGCGTGACCTTCTGGTCGGTGTGCGAGGCGAGCGTGAAATCGGGCGCCGCTGCGCCTACTTTGACTTCCATGCAGGTTCTCCTGGTTAACGGTCTTCCGGTTCCCGCAGTCCGGTCACCGACACGTCGGCCGGGAGCCCTTCCCGGAAACCGGGTTGATCCCTCTCCAGCGCGACGGGAGGCTTGGCGCCCTTCTTCGGGCGGCCGGGCCGGTGCGTGACGTAGAAAATCTTGAGCGGAGGAACGACCGGCGGTTTTTCCAGGAACCGGCAGTCGGATTCCGACGGCACGCTCACCATGGCGCCGATCCGCGTCTTGTCGAGATACACGGTGTAGCGCAGCATGTGCGCCGAGTGCGGCATGGGCTGCGCGATCACCTCGTACTTCCCGACCATGAACTGCCTGCGCTCCGCGATGGGGATGCTCATGCGGCCCCGCCCGGCGCCGGCGCCTTCTTTTTGCGCGGCTGGCGGGCGATGCCCCTCGGCCGCTCGCCGAGCACCGCATCGCATAGCCCCATGATTTCCGGATCGTTGAGCCGCTCCGCATTAGCGCGCAGCTGCCGCACGTCGAGCGTGGTCAACGCGGTGATTTTTTCCCTGGTCCAGTCCACCGACCGGCCCGGTCTCGTGATGCTCATGGCTGATCCCTCTTTCCCGGTTGCTGCGGCTCCAATCGTGCCCCGCGCGGGCCCAGGTTCTTCAATGCAAGCAAAAAAGCCCGCTGTGCCGGGCTTTCTCACCACCCTTTATACCACAAAAACCCCCTTGATTCCCAAAGATTTACCTCGCGACGCTTTGCTGCGTCCAGGTTTGACCTTAATCAAGGTGGCCGGCGCGCGTGGGCGTAGATTGAATAGCGCTCAACCTCAAGAGGAGGGCGTGATGAGCGTAATGACTGCGCTGGTCCTCGCAGCCATGTTTGCCACCATCGGTTCGCTGGTAGCCGGTATCACCTCGATGGCCACCGACAGTGAAGTGGGCCATCTGAGAAGCGAGCAATGGATGGGCAGGCGGGTAGGGTTCCAGGCGCTGACGCTGCTGCTGATCGTGCTTGCGCTGCTGATCTAGCCGCGCTTCAGGCAGGACGGATCGGCAAGACGGTTGCCCGTGGTTATCGTACGGGTGACGGTGTGGTGCGGTTTTTCGTCACCATTATCTCGTCACCCTTTCAGCTGTTCCTTGAAGAAGGCGAGCGTGCGCGACCACGACTCATCCCTATACGTAATCAGCGCGTCCCTGGCGAACGATGCGATAATACGGCCATGAACGACTCGCAGCCGGTTTCCCCGCGTGCCCGCCTGCAAGCGCTGCGGGCGATTCCAGAAAGACAGCGGACCGATGCCGAATGGGATGAGTTGAATGAGCTGGAGATTGCGCTGGCCGCCGGAAACCGGCAGGGAGCTCCGCAGCAGGGCGGCCGGGGAAACGCCCCTCCACCCGGCGGTCAGCCGAGCAGGCCCGGCGGCGGCGGGCAACAACAGCAGCAACAACACGGTAAGAGGCAGGGCAGGAAGTTCCACCACCACTACAGGCCACCCAAGCGCAACGCCCCGTGAGCGCGCGCCAGCGCGGCGAAGGCCCGGTCGAGCGCCGCTTGGGCGCGCGCAAGATGGTCGCCGCGGGCCTTCAGCCACGCGAACTCCGCGGTCACCTTGTCGCGCTCGCCGGACAACATGCGGTTCACCTCGGCGGGCTGCGGCCCGCCGGTACCCTTGCGGCCGAACACCATGTATTCCGCGCTGATCGCTTCTGCGAAGCCGGTTTCGCTCAGCGGAAAGGCCTGCTCCGTCTGCGCCTCGTAAATGCGGGCGGCCTCCGCGTACGGGATTTCCTGCAGCTTGAGGCCGCGCCCGCGGCCGTAGTCGGTCAGCTTCGACGCGAAATGGTGGCCGACGCGAAACGGAACGTCGGCCCGTTGCGAGAGCGCATCGGCGATTTCGGTCGTCGTCGAGTAATCCGCTTTCACTTCCTCCAGTGCGCGCGCCTCGTTCACTACAATTCCTTCCACGACCTGCTGGAACAGCTTGAAGACCTGCAGCGGCCTCGCGCACGGGACGGGATCGTAGCTGCGGTAGTCGAACATGCCGGTGCGATTGTTGTGGGCGATGAGGAACACGGTCTGCATCTCGCCGAGCATGATGCTCGCCTGGGCCCGCAACTGTTCGAGCGCCGCGGGATTGCGCTTCTGGGGCATGATGCTGCTGACACCCGTGAGCTCGCCCGTTGCCAGCGTGAACCACGGCACGGGCCCGGCATACTGCGCATGGATGTCCTGCGCGAACTGCCCGAGCTGGATGGCGGCGATCGCCAGCGCGCCCGCGACTTCGAGGCTGCTGTCCACGGGCGCGAGATGGTTCGCGTCGTAGGCGTTCTCGACGAGCCCCTCGAAGCCCAGCAGCACGGCGAGGCGCTCCCGGTCGAGCGGGAAGCTCGACGTGGCCAGCGCGGCGGCGCCCAGGGGACTGCGGTTGATCCGCCCGTACGCCTGCTGCAATCGCTCGGCCTGGCGGCCCACCGCCGCCGCCAGCGCGAGCAGGTAATGCGCGAACGTCGTGGGCTGCGCCTGCACGCCGTGCGTATAGGCGGGAATGATGGTTTCCGTGTGCCGGCCCGCCACGGCGAGCAGCTTGTCGCGGGCGGTCGCCAGCGCTTCAAGCTCCCTCAACAGCCCGTCACGCAGGTTCATGCGCGCGATGGCCGACGCGATGTCCTGCCGGCTTCTCCCGGTGTGCAGCCGCGAGGCATCCGGACCCACGACCGCGGCGAGCCTCGGCTCGTAGTCCAGGTAGTCGGCGGAACGCCGCGCGGGTGACTCGCGCTCCTGCGCGATCACTTGCGCAATCCCCCTCGCGATCGAGCCTGCGACCGGATGGGGGACGATCCCGGCCCCGTCCAGCATGACGATGGATGCCTTGTTGATCTGGTCGAGGAATTCGACCGAGCGCCCGCCGCCGCGGAAGACATCGTTGATATCCATGGCGCCGGTCTGCGCCGCTGCAGGCGCCGCGCCGGAGACCTGCGAATTCCGGGGAGTAGGGTCGCCCATCGGATATTTCCTCTCGAAATCCTCGTACGTCCGCTCAGTGATCCGGGCGCCGGCGGTTGGGTAGGGTGGCGTCCCGGACGGCGATAACGTTACAATGCCCCGTTTATACTGTTTCTTGCAACCGGCGGCGGCGCGCCGCCACACACGGAGGAAGCACGATGGAAAAACCCCTGGGCAACGAAGATCTGTCCGCAAAGCCCGGCGAGCGGGTGATCGACAAGCCAGAACTCCCCGCGGCCGGCATCACCAACGAGAACGAGGCGTTCACGGAGGTCGTCGCCGGCGAGCTGCAGCTCAAGCGCGGCACCGTCGGCAAGTTCGAAGTGTTCTGCGACGAGCCCGCGCGCATCGGCGGCACGGACAAATATCCGTCGCCGATGGGTTACCTCGCGATGGCGATCGGCTTCTGACTGCTCACCCAGGTTGCGCGGTACGCGCACATGATGAAGATGAAGGTGAGCGGCGCGAATTGCCGCGTCGTCCTGCGCAAGCATCTCGGCGGCTCGGTGCTGAAGGGCACGGTGTTCAACCGCTGGGAGGGCGTCAGCACCTATCTCAAGGTCGAGAGCGGCGAGCCCGCGGACAGGCTCGCGCACCTGATCAAGAACGCCAAGGCCGGGTGCTTCGCCGAGGGCCTGATCACGCAGCAGGTGCCGCTGCACAGCCACATCGAGGTGAACGGCAAGCCGTTTCACCTCGAGGGCGTCGCGGGAAAATAAGGGATGGGGGATGACCCCATTCATTGTATCGGGGGGGTGCGATATGAAGCGAACGGGACGGGGGGTGCTGCTGTGCGCGTTGATCGCGACGCCGGTGCCGGCGGCGCTGGCGCAGCCGGCGAAGTATCCCGAGCGGCCGATCCGGCTGATCTCGCCGTTTCCGCCGGGCGGCACGGTGGACGTGAATGCGCGAATCCTGGCGCCGGCGGTATCGAAGTCGCTCGGCCAGCAGGTCGTGGTGGACAACCGCGCCGGCGCTTCCGGCATCATCGGCACGGCGGCGGCGGCGAACGCCGCGCCGGACGGCTACACGCTGTTGCTCAACACCACGCCGATGGTCACGAACACGCTGATGTACGCCAAGGTGCCGTACAACGTGCTCAGGGACTTCGAGCCGATCTCGATCCTGTCCACGACGCCCTCGATGCTGAGCGTGCACCCGTCGGTGCCGGCGCGGTCGGTGCGGGAGCTCTTGCAGCTCGCGAAAGCGCGCCCCGGGACGCTCAACTACGCATCCGCGGGCGTCGGCACCAATCCCCACATCGCCGGCGAGCTGCTCAACTACCTCGGCAAGGTGAACATCCAGGCGGTGCAGTTCAAGGGCGGCGGCCCCGCGCTGGTCGCGGCGATCAGCGGCGAGGTGGGCGTCGCGTTTTCGGGCGTGGCCGGCGCGGTTCAATTCGTGCAATCCGGGCGCCTGCGGGCGCTCGGCGTGACCAGCCTGAAGCCCGTCGCGGCGCTCCCGGGGGTGCCGTCGATCGCGGAGGCCGGGCTGCCGGGCTACGAGTTCGTCGCCTGGTTCGTGCTGGCCGCGCCCAAGGGCACGCCGCGCGAGATCATCCTGACGCTCAACGACCACTTCCGCAAGGCGATGAGCTTCCCCGAAACGCTCCGGCGCTTCGAGGTGGACGGGCTCGATGTCGTGGGCAGCACTCCGGAGCAGGCGGCCGCCACGCTGGCGTCCGAGCTGAAGAAATGGGCGACCGTGATCAAGGAACGCGGCATGCGCGCCGACTAGCCCGCGTCACTTTGGCCGGTGTGGCAGCCCCGAAAAAAGGCTCCCTCCGGCCGTTCTCATGAACAAGGTATGCGCATCACCGGAGCAGGCCATCGCGGACATCCGCGACGGGGCGACGATCGCGATCGCCGGCTTCAGCGTGGGACACCGCTTCGCGACCAGCCTGATACTCGCGTTGCGCGACAAGGGCACGAAGGAGCTGTGCCTCGTTTGCAACTCCCTCGGCGACCCGGGAGCGACGCGCGGCCAGATCCTGGCCGAGAACAGGCAGGTGAAGAAGCTGATCGCCGCGTTTTCCGTGCGGCCCGGCACGCCCACGGCAAGCGAGGATCAAATCGCCGCCGGGGAGATGGCCGTGGAGCTCGTGCCCCAGGGCATACTCGTCGAACGGTGCCGCGCGGGTGGCGCGGGAATAGCGGCGTTCTATTCGCCGACCGGCGTCGGCACCGCCCTCGCCGGGGGCAGGGAAATCCGCGACTTCGACGGCAAGCCCCACGTCCTCGAACCGGCCATACGCGTGGACTACGCCTTCCTGAGGGGGTACCGCGCCGACCGCCTGGGCAACGTCCAGTTCCGCGGCGGCAGCCAGAACTTCAATCCCAGCTTCGCCAAAGCGGCCCGTGTCGCGATCGTGGAGGTGGACGAGATCGTGGAGCCCGGCGGCATTCCGCCGGAGCTCGTCAATCTCCCGGGAATATTCGTGTCGCGCGTCGTGAAAACCACGCAGACCGAAGACGGCAAGGCCTGGCGCCGGCCGGAACGGCGCCCTTCGGACCAGCCGCGCCTCTACCACGGCAAGCCGGGGTTGACGCGGGCAGGCATCGCGAAACGCGCCGCCGCGCTCGTCAAGGATGGCACCTACGTGAACCTTGGCGTGGGCATTCCAACCATGGTTTCAAACTATCTGCGGGATCGCAACGTGATCCTCCATGCCGAGAACGGCATCCTCGGCTACGGCGGGATGGTGACCGGCGAGAACGACATCGATCCGGATATCTATAACGCCGCCGGCCAGTTCGTCTCGCTCAAGCCCGGCGCGTCTTTCTTCGACAGCGTCACCTCGTTCGAGATGGCGCGCGGCGGCAGGATCGACACCGTGGTCCTCGGCGCGTACGAGGTGGATCAGTCCGGCAGCGTCGCCAACTGGAGCACGGCGGACGCGAAGAGGGGCGGCATCGGCGGGGCGATGGATCTCCTCTCGGGGAGCGGCGAGCTGATCATCGTCATGGAGCACTGCGACAGCAGGGGCCGCCCGAAACTGCGGCGCAAATGCACCTATCCCCTGACCGGGAAAGGCTGCGTCAACACCGTGGTGACCGACCTGGCGCTGCTGCGCTGGCACGGCGGCCGCTTCGTTCTCGACGAGGTGGCGCCGGGGTTCACGCCGCGCGAGGTGCTGGAGCTCGCCGAGATGGAGATCGCCGTCGGGCCGGACGTCCGTGCAATGGAGTAATCCTGGCGCCGCCGACATCCCAGGGAGGCATCGACATGTCATTACAGGAGCGGCTGGCCGCCCACAAAACCAGGTCCTCGGCTAATCGTCCGCCCGAAATACGCGCGGTCCTGCAGCGCGGCACCGACGAGTTGCGCGCTTCCGGCATCCTGGAGCGCGTGCTCAAGGCCGGCGCGCGCGCGCCGCAGTTCGAGCTGCCCAATCAGCGCGGCGTGAAGGTCAGCCTGGCCGATCTGCTCCAGCGCGGGCCATTGGTGCTCACCTTCTACCGCGGCCACTGGTGACCCTACTGCAATCTGGAGCTGGAGGCTCTACAGGAAGTTGTGCCGGACATCACGGCCGCGGGTGCGACGCTGGTGGCGGTCTCGCCGCAGCGCGCGGAGTTTCTCCGGCAGATGATTGACAAGCACAAGCTTGCTTTTGACGTCCTGACGGACGCCGGCAACGAAGTCGCCGCCCGTTTCGGACTGAAGTTCGCGGTGTCCGAGAATGTGAAAAAAGTTTATCGGCAGAGTTTCGGCCTGGATCTGGAGAAATTCAACGCGGACGCTTCGTGGACGCTGCCCATGCCGGCGCGCTTCATCATCGATCGCGAAGGCACGATCCGCTACGCGCAGGCCGATCCCGATTACACGACGCGGCCCGAGCCCGGCGAGACCGTGGCGGCGCTGGGAATGTTGACGCGCACAGGATGAAGTCTCGATCCGGACCCGTTTTTTTTCAGTAGGGCCTGGCGCCGAACAGCCAGGGGTGCCCGGTGAAGAAAGCGGCGAAGAGCGCAAGCCCGATGAGCGGGCGCAGCCAGCCGATCTCGCGCCAGGCGATGCGGTTGCGGCCCTGGGCGATCGCGGCGAACGGGAGGTTGGAGGTCGCGGCCGCGAAGCGCGCCCAGTCCGGGTTCGACTTCTTGCGGGCGTCGATCGTGAGCGTGCCGAGGCCCGCGAGCAGCAGGAAGCCGCCGAAGAAAACGAGCGATTTCAGGTCGCCGCGCGCGAGGACGTGCGCGCCCGCCCACAGCAGGATCGCCCACATCAGCGGGTGGCGCGTGATGCGGATCATGCCGCGCGCCGGCTCGCCGCTCTTCAGCAGCCGGTCCGCGCCCACCATCGTCGGGTTGCGCCAGTAGCCGCAGGCGAGCAGCACGAACGCGATCGGCATCGCCACGAGCGGCACGTAGCGCAGGCCGGGCCACAGCGGCTCGCGCGGCGCGTCCGCGTACGCCGAGATCATCCAGGCGAGCGCCGCGAGCGCGACGAGCGAGTAGAGCCCGCGGTATGGCCACTCGCCGATCGCCTTCACCAGCACCGGGCGCAGCGGCGTGCTCGGCACGAAGTGCATGAGCAGGAAAACCGCCGTGGCGGCGAGGAGGGTGGTCATGCGGGCGTACGGCGAGTTACTTCGAGTCTGCGCCTGTTTCTCTCAGCCGGTACCACGGATGCGGGTTCCCCGGCACTTTCACCCGCAGGGTGTAAACGGAAGTGTAAGCGCAGCAAAACAGCGTCCGCAGGTCCGGGCCGCCGAACGCGAAGTTCACCGCCTGCTCGGGAAACCGGATGATGCCGATGCGCCCGCCGCCGGGGGTGAACACCCAGATCCCGCCCGGCCCGGTGCAGTAGACGCGGCCCTGGCTGTCGACCTTCAGCCCGTCGGGTATGCCGGGCGCCGCGCCCTCGTTCATGTCGGCGAAGATGCGCCGCCGCGCCATGTTGCCGGCCGCGTCGAGCTCGATCGCGTGGATGTATTTCGAGGAGCGGGTGTTCGCGACGTAGAGCGTGCGCTCGTCCGGCGAGAACGCGAGGCCGTTGGGATATTCGCAGAGCGCGAGCACGCTCGACGTGCCATCGGGCATCACGCGGTAGACGCGCGCGCCGTCCCAGAGATTGTCCACGCCGGCGGGGCCCGGTATTTCGCGCCCGGCGTAGGGCACGCGCTTGTCCGGGTCGGTAAAGTAGAGGCTGCCGTCCGAGCGGCACACCACGTCGTTGGGGCGGTTGAAGCGCCCGCCCTGGTAGCGGTCCACTACCGTCTCGACCTTGCCGTCGGGGCCGATGCGCACGACGCGCCGGCCGTCGCCTTCGCACAGGACCAGGCGCCCCTGCAGGTCGAAGGTTGTGCCGTTGCCGCCGGCGGTTTCGCGAACGAGCTCCGGCGCGCGGCCGGGTGTCATGCGGTGGAGCCGGTTGCGGCGGAGGTCGACGAAGTACCAGTAGCCGTCCGGGTGCCAGAGCGGGCCTTCGGTGAAGATGAAGCCGGTCGCGAGGCGCTCGGCTTCGGCCGTCTCCAGGATGTCGGGCAGGTCGTTCGCGGCGGGCATGCTGCGCTCTTTTTTGCGTGAAAATGTGAAAATGGGGCCTGGCCCCATTTTTTACGCCATCTCCCGATCAGGAGTCTTGCTTGCCGCAGATCTCGTGGCAGCGCGCCATCGAGTACTGCAGATGGTTGAACCCCGGCACGTTCAATGTCGCATCGCCGTCCCGGAATATGCAGGGAAACTCGCCCTTGTCCGTGTAGCGGCTGAACAGCTTTTCGGACGTCATGCCGGCCTGGTACTCGCGGAGCAGGAAGGAGTCGATGGCCCTTTTCGAGCAGGCGATCGCTTCGTCCAGCCTGTCGTACTCGCCGATGTGAAGGACGTCGGATTGCTCTTTCCGCACCACTTCCACGAAGAATGTCATAAGCCGGGATGGCGTCCGTGCCGTTCGTAGAGGGATTCTACTCCACCCGAATGGCGGCCGGCGTTTCGGTATGCGCCATCTAACCCGCCTTCGCGTTTTGCTTTCTCAGCTTGTGCGCCCGCTTGGCCGCCTTGATCAGGCGCTTCTTGTGCGCCTGCTTCTGCCGCCTTCTGTGCAGCATCTTGTGGTGACCCATGCGATTGTGGCCCAAGGGAACCTCCGGTCGGTGAACGGCTGGATTGCATGTTAACAGCAGTGCGGGAACCGGCCTCATTTACCCTTGAGGGGCATGGTGAACAGGGTTATAGTCACATCAGGCGCGGACGGGAACCGCGACCGGCAAAATAATCACGGAGGAGGACCGAAATGAAAAGCAACTCATTGTTGAAGCGGGCCGCCTGCGTCGGCATCGTCGCCGGCCTCGCCGGGCTGCCGTCGATGGATGCGGTGGCACAACCGGTCGATTTCGCGGACAAGCGGGTCGAGTTGATCGTGCCTTTCGCGCCGGGCGGCGGCGCCGACACCTATGCGCGCGCGCTCGCCCCGCATCTCGAGAAGCATTTGCCGGGCCATCCCACGATCATCGTGCGCAATATTCC
>JACOVL010000064.1 GCA_016177355.1 Betaproteobacteria bacterium
AACCGCGCGATCGCGTCAATGCCCAGATCGTTCGCCAGCATGTAGTAGTAGGTGTCGCTCGATTTCACGATTGATTTGTACATGTCCACCGCGCCGAGCCCGCCGGGCCGGCTGTCGCGGAACTGGTGGCCGCCGAACATGAAGTAGCCCGGGTCCGAGATCACCTGCTGCGGCGTGCGCCGGCCGTAGGTGAGGGCGGCGAGCGCCATGTACGGCTTGAAGGTGGAGCCGGGCGGATAGGTGCCGGCGAGCGCCCGGTTCACCATCGGGCGGTCCGGCGAATCGTTGAGTTCGCCCCAGTTCTGCGGATCGATGCCGTCCACGAACAGGTTGGGGTCGAATCCCGGCTTGCTGACGAACGCGAGCACGCCCCCGGTCTCCGGCTCGATCGCCACCAGCGCGCCGCGGCGGTCCCCGAAAGCGTTGTAGGCGACTTCCTGCAGGCGCGCGTCGAGCTTCAGCGCCAGGTTGTTGCCGGAAACGGGCGGCGTGCGCGACAGCGTACGCACCGCGCGGCCGCCGGAATCGATCTCGACTTCCTCGACACCCGTCGTGCCGTGCAGGTAGCGCTCGTAGCTCTGCTCCAGGCCGGTCTTGCCGATGTAGTCGGTGCCGCGGTAGTTGGCGGCGTTGCCGTCGGCCTCGAGCTGGTCGAGCTCGCGCGGGTTGATGCGCCCGATGTGCCCGACCACGTGCGAGAAGATCTCGCCCTGCGGATACTGGCGGAACAGGCGGGCATTGATATCGGCGCCCGGGAAACGGTAACGGTTGGCCGCGAAGCGCGCGATCTCCTCCTCGGAAAGCCGGGTGCGGATGGGAAGGCTGCCGGTGCCCTTGCTTTCCTCGAGCAGGCGCTTGAAGCGGCGCCGGTCGCGCGGCGCGATCTCGACGACGGTGGCGAGTTCGTCTATCAGCCGCTCGAGATTCTCGACCCTCCCCGGCTGTATCTCGAGGGTGTAGGCGGAATAATTGTGCGCCAGCACGACGCCGTTGCGGTCCACGATGATGCCGCGGTTGGGAACCACCGGCACGATCGAGATGCGGTTCGCTTCGGCGAGGGTTTGCAGTTCGCCGTGCCGGATCACCTGCAGGTGGAAGAAGCGGACGAACAACAGGGCGAACATGGCGAGCACAACCCCGCCCGCGATCGCCAGCCGCAGCCGGAAATGATGCAGCTCGAACTGGGCGTTCCTCAACTCGATGCCGGGGTTGATCGACAGCTCGGAACTCATGACGGCGCTCGCGGAGGCGACAGGATCAGGAATGCCAACGCTCTGGCGATGGAATACTCGCGCTCACGTCCATTCCTGGCGCGCTTTGCGACCCGGGTGTCTGTCCTTTTGGGGTCATCCCACATGGTCGGGGTCCGGCCGCGGGCGCTGCGGCAGCTTGAGCAGCACGGCGACCACCGGCCACAGCGCGCCTGCGACGAAGCTGCCGAGGAAGTACTGGAATCCCGGGAAATCGGCCCCGGCGAGCGCGCGGATGGCGAGCACGATGAGGTCGTTCGCGAGCAGCAGCGGGATCACGTGCAGCACCTGCGGGGTCATCGCGAACATGCGCACGCGCCGGTTGAGCACGATGCCGGCGTAGGCGAGGATGGTGTAGGCGAGCGCGTGCTGGCCGAACAGCGTGCCGTCGGCGACGTCCATGAAGAGCCCCAGCAGCCAGGCCGCGGAGAAGCCGATCCTGCGCGGCTGGTCGATGCACCAATAGAGCACGACGAGCGCCACGAAATCGGGCTTGATCCAGAGCCAGACTCCCGACCACGGCAGGAGATTCAGCAGCAGCGCCGCGATCAGCGTGAAGAAGATGAATCCGGGCTTGACCGGAAGCAGGATCTCCTGGGGCATCGCGCGCGCTTCCATCGTCATCCTTTTTTCGCCCTCTTGGAGCGAGCCGGCCTGTCCTCGTCCGCGGGCCGCGCCGGCAGCTCGCGGCTGCCCTGCACGATCAGCACGTGCGCGTAGCTCGCCACCCCGGCGAGCGGCGTGCAGGTCACGCGCGCGAAGAGTTGCGCGGCGCTGCGCTCGACGTTCGACACCCGCGCCACCGGCAGCCCGGGCGGATACACGCCGTCAATGCCGGAAGTCACGAGCCGGTCGCCGTTCTGGTAGTCGGCGTTGAGCGGGATGAAGCGCAGGTCGAGCGCACCGTCGCCGCCGGTGCCCGCCAGCACCGCGCGCAGCCCGTTGCGCAGGTTTTGCACCGGCACGAACTGGCCCTTGTCCGTGATCAGCGTGATCTCGGAGAGCCACGGATAGACGCGGGTCACCTGGCCGATCACGCCCGCCTGGTCTATCACCGGCTGCCCCGCCCGGATGTCGTGCTGCGAGCCCTTGTCCACGACGATCTTGCGGCTGAACGGGTCGCGCGCCGCGTAGAGCACTTCGGCGGCGACCGGTTTCACCTCCAAGCGCTCGCGCGCGGCGAGCAGCTCCCGCAACCGCCGGTTCTCCGCCTGCAGCGCCATGAGCTGCTGCAGGGAGGCGGCGTTGGCGAGATTTTCCCCGGCCAACCGGGCATTGTCGGCGCGGAGCGATGAGTGCGTGACGAAAAATTCGGCGGCGCGCCGCATGATGCTCGCGGGCGCGGCGGCGACCCGCTGTATCGGGTACACGATCACCGCCGCGACCTGGCGCAGCACGGACAGGTAATCGAAGCGGGCGTCGGCGACGAGGACGGCGGCGGACAGCGCGGAGAAGATCAGCAGGCGGGCAAGCGGGGTGGGGCCGGTCTTGAAGAACGGTGGCGGCGAGTGTTCCATCAGGAGTGATGAGTGATGAGTGATGAGTGATGAGTGGAACCCCCCACGGCAACGACCGCTACGGATTCAGAACTCTGCACTCTGCACTTTGCACTCCGCACTCGAACGTCAGTCGTTCGTAAATATGCTGCCCAGCCGGTCGATCTTCTCGATCGCCTTGCCCGAGCCGCGGACCACGCAGGTGAGCGGGTCTTCCGCGATGATCACCGGCAGCCCGGTCTCCTCCATCAGCAGGCGGTCGACGTCGCGCAGCAGCGCGCCGCCGCCGGTGAGCACCATGCCTTTCTCGGCGATGTCGGCGGCAAGCTCGGGCGGGGTCTGCTCCAGCGCCGACTTCACCGTGGAGACGATCTGGTTGAGCGGCTCGGTGAGCGCCTCCAGGATCTCGTTGGAGGAGATGGTGAAGCTCCTCGGAATGCCCTCGGCGAGATTGCGGCCCTTCACTTCCTTTTCGCGCACTTCCGAGCCGGGGAAGGCGGAGCCGATTTCCTTCTTGATGTGCTCGGCGGTGGTCTCGCCGATCAGCATGCCGTAGTTGCGGCGGATGTAGTTGATGATCGCCTCATCCATTTTGTCGCCGCCGCAGCGCACCGAGCCCTTGTAGACCAGGCCGCCGAGCGAGATCACGCCGACCTCGGTGGTGCCGCCGCCGATGTCCACCACCATCGAGCCGGTCGCCTCGCCCACCGGAAGATCGGCGCCGATCGCCGCCGCCATCGGCTCCTCGATGAGATAGACGCTGGAAGCGCCGGCGCCGATCGCGGACTCGCGGATCGCGCGCCGCTCGACCTGGGTCGAGCCGCACGGCACGCAGATGATGATGCGCGGGCTCGGCTTGTACAGCCGCGAGTCGTGCACCTTCTTGATGAAGTGCTTGAGCATCTGCTCGGTGACCGTGAAATCGGCGATGACGCCGTCCTTCATCGGCCGGATCGCGGTGATGTTGCCCGGCGTGCGGCCGAGCATCTGCTTGGCCGCAAGCCCGACTTCCTGGATCACTTTCTTGCCGTTGGGGCCGCCGTCCTGCCGGATCGCAACGACCGACGGCTCGTCGAGCACGATGCCTTTGCCGCGCACGTAGATCAGAGTGTTCGCGGTGCCGAGATCCACGGCCAGGTCGTCGTTAAAGTAGCCGCTCAAGAAACCGAACATAAGACGTTCCGCCCGAAGGGATTTGGCTCAATGCGTCAGGCGGTTATGATACCCTATGCAGCTTCGATTTTTAAGGCATTTCCCGGCGTTACATGGCGCTGTCGCCCGATGACGTCAAGCGCGCGGCCCACCTCGCCCGCATCGCGATCGACGAGGGCGAGGCACAGGCGGTGCTCGCCCAGTTGAACGGGATCTTCCGGCTGATCGCCGAGATGCGGGCGGTGGACACCCGCGGGGTGGAGCCGATGTCCCATGCCCTGGACGTGGTGCAGCGGCAGCGCGGGGATCGCGTCACTGAAGGGGATCAGCGCACCCTGCTCCAGTCGGTCGCCCCACATGTCGAGGGCGGCCTCTACCTCGTTCCCAAGGTCATCGAGTAACAGGAAGTGCACAACGCGACCCTCAAGAGCCTGTCTGCGCAGCTCGCAGGCCGCACGGTGTCCAGCGTCGAGCTGACGCGTCATTTTATTAATAGAATCAATAGGTTAAATGGAAAGTATAACTGCTACATCACGCTTGACGAGGGGGCGAGCCTGAAGCAGGCGGAGGCCGCAGACCGCAAGCGCGCGGCGGGAAGCGGGCAAGCGCTCACCGGCATCCCCATCGCCTGGAAGGACATCTTCTGCGCCCGGGGCTGGCGCACGACCTGCGGCTCGAGGATGCTCGACAACTTCGTCTCCCCCTACGACGCCCACCCGGTGGAGCAATTCGGCGCGGCGGGCGCGGTCATTCTCGGCAAGACCAACATGGACGAGTTCGCGATGGGCTCGTCGAGCGAGACCTCGCACTACGGGCCGGTCAGGAACCCCTGGGACGTGAATGCGGTGCCCGGGGGCAGCTCGGGGGGCTCCGCGGCAGCGGTGGCGGCGCGGCTGGCGCCGGGCGCGACCGGCACCGACACCGGCGGCTCGATCCGGCAGCCGGCCGCGCTCTCCGGCATCTGCGGGTTGAAGCCCACCTACGGCGTGGTGTCGCGCTATGGCATGATCGCGTTCGCCTCCAGCCTCGACCAGGGCGGCCCGCTGGCGCGCACCGCGGAAGACCTGGCGCTGCTGCTGAACGTCATGGCCGGCTTCGACGCGCGTGATTCCACGTCCCTCGAGCGCGAGCGCGAGGATTACGCGCGCGAGCTCGGACGGCCGGTCAAGGGGCTGAAGATCGGTCTGCCGAAGGAATTCTTCGCCGCAGGCGCGGCGCCAGGAGTGGTGAAGGCCGTGGAGGCGGCGCTGGCGGAGTACCGCAGGCTCGGCTGCGAAACGGTGGACGTCGGCCTCCCGAACATGAAGCTGTCGGTGCCGGTGTATTACGTGCTCGCGCCGGCGGAAGCATCGAGCAACCTCGCGCGCTACGACGGCGTGCGCTACGGCCACCGCGCGCCGGAATATTCCGACCTCGCGGACATGTACCGCAAGACGCGGGCGCAGGGCTTCGGGGCGGAAGTGAAGCGGCGCATACTCATCGGCACCTACGTGCTCTCGCACGGCTACTACGACGCTTACTACATCCAGGCGCAGAAGGTGCGGCGGCTGGTCGCGCGCGATTTCGCGGAGGCGTTCAAGCGCTGCGACGTGATCATGGGGCCGACCAGCCCCACCACTGCGTTCAGGATCGGCGAGAAGATGGGCGACCCGGTGCAGATGTACCTCAACGACATCTACACCATACCCGCCAACCTCGCGGGGCTGCCCGGCCTGTCCATCCCGTGCGGCTTCGACGAAAAAAACCTGCCGGTCGGGCTGCAGGTCATCGGCAACCACTTCGCGGAAGCGCGCATGCTCAATGTCGCGCACCAGTACCAGCAGGCGACCGATTGGCACATGAAGGTGCCGCCCGGGATTGAAATTCAATAGCCACAGAGAGCACAGAGAACACAGAGATTGGGAATTTCCATGTCGAACGCGTTTTCTTGGTTTTCCTCTGTGAACTCTGTGTCTTCTGTGGCTTAGGGTCTCGACATGAAGTGGGAAACGGTCATCGGGATCGAGACGCACGTCCAGCTGTCTACGCGGTCGAAGATGTTCTCCGGCGCGGCGACGGCGTTCGGCGCGGCGCCGAACACGCAGGCGTGCGCGGTGGACATCGCGCTGCCCGGCGTGCTGCCGGTGGCGAACCGCGACGCCGTCGAGAAGGCGATACGCTTCGGGCTTGCCGTGAACGGCAACCAGGCGGGCAATATCAACCGGCGCTCGATCTTCGCGCGCAAGAACTATTTTTACCCGGACCTCCCCAAGGGCTACCAGATCAGCCAGTACGAGACGCCCATCGTGAAAGGCGGCGCGATCTCCATTTTCGTGGACGGCAAGGAGAAGTTGGTACGGCTGACGCGCGCGCACCTCGAAGAGGACGCGGGCAAATCGCTGCACGAGGGTTTCCACGACTTCACCGGGATAGACCTGAACCGCGCCGGCACGCCGTTGCTCGAAGTCGTCTCCGAGCCCGACCTGAGGAGCGCCGAAGAAGCGGTGGCGTACGCGAAAGCGCTGCACGTCCTGGTGCGCTGGATCGGCATCTGCGACGGCAACATGCAGGAGGGCTCGTTCCGCTGCGATGCCAATGTTTCGGTGCGAACTTCGGGGACAAAACAGCTTGGAATTCGTAGTGAAATCAAGAACTTGAATTCTTTCCGCTTCCTCGAACGCGCGATCGAATTCGAGGTGAAGCGCCAGATCGAGATCCTGGAGGACGGTGGAAAAATCGTGCAGGAAACCCGTTTGTATGACGCGGATAAAGACGAGACGCGTTCGATGCGCACCAAGGAAGACGCGCACGACTACCGC
>JACOVL010000063.1 GCA_016177355.1 Betaproteobacteria bacterium
CCGCGAACACCAGCCCTTCCGCGAGCGCCGCGCGGTTGACGCCGAGGATGAGATTGATTGCGAGCTTCGCGCGCCCGCCGTTGCCGGCGCCGCCGACGTGACGCCGGCGCGGGCAGATGGCGTCGAGCACCGCGCGCGCTTCCTCTGCGGCGGCGCGTTCGCCGCCGATCAGGCCCAGTCCTTCGCCGCGCGCCGTCTGCTCGCTGGTGCCGGAGATCGGCGCCTCGACCAGACGCAGCCGGCCGGCGGGGAGCCGCGTGGCGAGCGCTGCGACGCGGTCGGGATCGCAGGTGCTCACGCAGATCGCGATGAGCGGCGCCGCAGCGGCGGGCCGCGCGGCCAGCAGGCCCTGCCGGCCTTCGATCACGTCCTCCACCTGGTCGGTGTTGAAAACCGCGAGCACGACAATGCGGCACACGCCCGCGATCTCGGCGAGCGAGTGTGCGGCGCGGCCGCCCAGCGCTGCCAGCTGCTTCAACTTGCCCGCATCGGCATCGTAGCCCAGTACCTCGAAGCCGGCCGCGAGCAGGCGCTTCGCGCAAGCCATGCCCATCAGCCCGGTGCCAATGATTCCGACAGGTTGCCGTTCGTACGACATGCGATCTCCAGCGTTGGGCGGCCATTATAGAAGGGACGGGAGAGCGGGAGGGCGTGAGAGCGACAGAACCCGTGAGGGCGGGAGGGCGCGAGAGCGGGAGATGGAAACATCCCTCTCACGACCTCCCGATTTCCCGATCTCCCGGTATTTCTATCTCCCGACCTCCCGATTTCACGGTCTATAATGCGTCCCGGGCCGGCATAGCTCAGTGGTAGAGCAACCGCCTTGTAAGCGGTAGGTCGTCTGTTCGAGTCAGACTGTCGGCACCAGCTCCCAGCGGCCCGGTTGGCCGGCGTTCTGGCTGCAGCGGCCCAGATAGACAATAAAGTCATTATAATCAATAAGTTATAATTTATTCCCGAGGGAACCTTGGCGGCCATACCGGTCAAATTGCACGTGGAGGACGCATGATCAGAGTGGAGAACCTCACCAAGGCATTCGGACCCAAGCTCGCGGTGAACAACGTGTCGTTCACGGTCGAGCGCGGCGAGGTGCTGGGCTTCCTCGGCCCGAACGGCGCCGGCAAGTCCACCACCATGCGGATGGTGACGGGATTCATCCCGCCGACGTCGGGAAAGATCACCGTCGGCGGCCACGACATGCTGGAGAACCCGCTGCCGGCAAAGCGTCTCCTCGGCTACCTGCCCGAGAACGCGCCGGGCTACGCCGACATGACGGTGCACGGTTTCCTCAGCTTTGCCGCCGAGCTGCGCGGGCTGCGGGGTGCGGCGCGCAAGCGGGCGATCGACCGCGTGGTCGAGCACTGTCTCCTCGAGAACGTGCTCTACCAGACCATAGACACCCTGTCCAAGGGTTACAAGCACCGCACCTGCCTCGCGCAGTCGCTGATCCACGATCCGGACATCCTGATCATGGACGAGCCGACCGACGGGCTCGACCCCAACCAGAAGCACGACGTGCGCAACCTGATCAAGCGCATGGGGGAAAACAAGGCGATCATCTTCTCGACCCACATCCTGGAGGAGGTCGAGGCGGTGTGCTCGCGCGTGATCATCATCGACCGCGGCCGCATCGTCGCCAACGGCACGCCGAAGGAGCTCAAAGCGCGCTCGCCGGAAGGGCGGCTGGAAGACGTGTTCCGGGCGATCACGCTGCCCGACACCGTCAAGGCACACTAGAACCCATTGGAACCGCAGATACACGCAGATGGACACAGATAATTCAAGTCCGAAACAGTTGTTGGAAGGAAATATCGTCCGCGTTTATCTGCGTTTATCTGCGGTTAAATTCTGAACATGAACTCCTGGGCCAACATCATGGCGATCGTCAAGCGCGAGCTGGGCGGCTACTTCACTTCGCCGATCGCCTACGTATTCCTGGTGATCTTCCTGCTGCTCACCGGGTTCTTCACTTTTACGGTGGGCAATTTTTTCGAGCGCGGCGAGGCCTCCCTCGTCTCGTTCTTCACCTGGCACCCGTGGCTCTATCTGTTCCTCGTGCCGGCGGTGGGCATGCGGCTGTGGTCCGAGGAGCGCCGGCTCGGCACGATGGAGCTGCTGCTCACGATGCCGGTCACGACCTGGCAGGCGATCGTCGGCAAGTTTCTCGCCTCCTGGCTGTTCCTCGCGCTCGCGCTGGTGTTCACCTTCCCGGTGGCGGTCACGGTCAACTGGCTCGGCAATCCCGACAATGGCGTGATCTTCGCCGGCTACGTGGGCAGCCTGTTCCTCGCCGGCTCCTATCTCGCGGTGAGCTGCATGACCTCCGCGATGACGCGCAACCAGGTGATCAGCTTCATCGTCTCGGTGCTGATCTGCCTGTTCCTGATACTGGCCGGCTACACGCCGGTGACCGATCTTCTGACGCGCTTCGCCAATCCGCGGGTGGTCGAGGTGGTCGCCGCGTTCTCGGTCATGACCCACTTCGAGGGCTTCCAGCGCGGCGTGCTCGACATCCGCGACCTCGTATTCTTCGTCTCGGTGATCGGTTTCGCGCTGTTTACCACCGGCGTGATCATCCGCAACCATCGCGCAGGCTAGGGCCATGCATAAAAAACAGCTGGAAACCCTGCTTTATTCGACCGGCGGCATCGTCGCGCTGCTGGTGGTGCTGATCGCGGCGAACTTCATCATCGGCGTATTCAACCTGCGCGCCGACCTGACCCAGGGCAGCGTCTATACCCTTTCGCCGGGCACCCGGGCGATCCTCGCCAAGCTCGAGGCGCCGGTCAGGCTTCGCCTCTACTACACGCAGGGCGGCGAAGCGGTACCGGTGGGCCTCAAGACCTTCGCCAAGCGGGTGGAGGACCTGCTCAAGGAGTACCAGACGGCGGGCCGCGGCAAGGTCATCGTCGAGAAGTTCAACCCGGAGCCGGATTCCGACGCGGAGGATTCGGCGCAGCTCGACGGCATCGAGGGCCAGCTCACCAACGCCGGCGAGAAGTTCTACCTCGGGCTGTCGATTTCCTTCCTCGACCAGAAAGCGGCGATCCCGGTGCTCGCGCCGGACCGCGAGCAGCTGCTCGAGTACGACATCACGCGCGGCATCGCGCAGGTGGGCGAGGCGAAGAAACCGGTGGTCGGCGTCATGAGCGCGCTGCCGGTGATGGGACGGTCGCTTGACCCGATCAAGAGGCAGCAGCCGTCGGAGCCGTGGACGGTGATCCAGGAATTGAAGAAGATCTTCGACGTGCGGGAGATCAAGCTCGACGCGCAGCGAATCCCCGACGAGATCAAAGTGCTGCTGGTGATCCACCCGCGCAACCTGCCGGAGGAGACCGAATACGCGATCGACCAGTTCGTGCTGCGCGGAGGCAAGCTGGTCGCGTTCGTGGATCCCTACGCCTACTTCGACCAGCAGCCCGATCTCCAGAACCCGTTCGGCGGCAACCAGGCCGGCCAGTCCACGTTCTACAACCTGTTCAAGGCGTGGGGCGTGGACGTGGACATGGGCAAGGTCATCGCTGACCTCACCTTCGCGAGCGGCGAGGGCCCGCGGCTGCTGCCGACCCTGCTCTCGCTCAACACCCAGGCGCTGAATCCGGGCGACGTGGTGACGAGCCAGGTCGGCACGCTGCTGATTCCCTTCGGCGGCGCGTTCAAGAACAAGCTCGCGGACGGGCTCGAGCAGACCGTGCTCGCCCACACCTCGAAGAACTCGATGCCGGTGGACCTGATCATCGCCACGCTCTCGGGCGAGCCCTCGACGCGCGGCTTCCAGCCCTCGGGCGCGGAGATGCCGCTCGCGATCCGCCTCGCGGGCAAGTTCTACAGCGCGTTTCCCCAGGGCAAGCCCAAGCCCTACGCCCCGCCGCGCGCGGACAAGAAGAAGGAAGAGAGCAAGGAAGAGGTCAAGGCCGAGCCGCAGCTCAAGCAGTCGAAAGAGGACAACACGGTGGTGTTGGTGGCCGATGCCGACATGCTCGCCGACGGCGCCGCGGTGGAAGTGCAGGAGGTCTTCGGCCAGAAGCTCGTCGTCCCGCGCAACGGCAATCTCTCGTTCGCGCTGGGCCTGGTCGAGCAGCTCTCCGGCGACAGCGCGCTGATCGGCCTGAGGAGCCGCGCGTCCTTCACCAAGCCGCTCACCATGGTCCGCGAGATGGAAGCGCGGGCGCAGCAGCAGTACCTGGGCAAGATCAAGGAGCTCGAGGACAGCCTCAACCAGACCCAGGAAAACCTCAAGAAGCTGCAGAGCTCGAAGGCCGGGGTGACCAGCAGCATCCTCACGGCGGAGCAACAGGCCGAGCTCGACAACTTCCGCCGCAAAGCGGCCGAGGCCCGCGTTGCACTCAAGCAGCTGAGAAAGAACCTGCGCGTCGAGACCGATACGCTCCAATTCTGGACCAAGGTCGTCAACATCGGCCTGGTGCCGCTGTTGGTGGCCGTGGCGGGCTTCCTGCTCGCGCTGGCGCGCCGCCGCCGGGACCGCCGGGCGTCGGCATAGCGCAGCGGCCCGCCGATGACCCGCAAGCAGTTCCTGTATCTCGTCATCGCGCTCCTGGTGCTCGGCGGCGCGGGGCTGGCGCTGTTCCACCGGGGCATCGCCGACTACCGGGCGAGCGGCGCCAGGATCGGGGCGCGGCTCCTGCCGGAGTTCAAGATCGCCGATGTCGCCCAGGTCCGGCTGCAGGACGGCAAGCAGCAGGTCACGCTCGCGCGCAAGGAAAAATCGTGGGCGGTGCAGGAGCGCGGCGGCTATCCCGCCGATTTCCAGGAGATCAGCGGCCTCGCGTTGAAGCTCCTCGAGCTGAAGGTGACGCAGTCCGAGCAGGTCGCCGAGTCGCTGCTGCCGCGGCTGCAGCTCGCCGATCCCGGCAAGGGAGAGGGGGCCGGCACGCTGGTTGAGTTCAGGGATGGCGCGGGCAGGCAGTTGGCGCGGCTCGTCCTCGGCAAGAAAGTGCTGAAGAAGGATCCCCTGAATCCCCTGCCGAGCGCGAAAGACGGCGTGCCCGCGGGGCGCTATGTCCGGGTCGGGGACGCCAGGGACACGATGGTGGTCGTTTCCGACCCCCTGAACAATGCCGAAGCGGGCCCCGGCCGATGGCTCGACAAGCTGTTCTTCAAGGTCGAGCGCATCAGGACGCTCGCGGTCGGGCCCGAGGGCGCCGCGCCGCACTGGAAGATCGCGCGGGCCGAGGAATGGGGCCAGTGGAAATTCGCCGCGGGCGGCGACGACCTGAATCCAAGCGCCGCGGTCGCCGCGGTGAACAAGCTGGGCGGCCTCGCGTTCGACGACGTCGTCGCCGACCCGAAGCCGGAAGACGCCGGCAAGCCCCTGGCCGTCGTCGCCGAGACCTTCGACAACCTGACCTATATCGTGAAGCTCGCCAGGAGCAAGGCCGGCGGGGACTACCGCCTGACGTTCACGGTCGCCGGAACGCCACCCAGGAGCCGCCCGCCGGAAAAGGGCGAGAAGGGGGAGCAGAAGGAACGCCGCGACAAGGAGTTCGCCGAAAGCCTGCAGCGGCTGGAAGCGCGCATCGCGCTCGAGAAGGCGCTCTCCCAGTGGACCTACCTCGTCTCCGCGCGTGAAATCGAGCCGCTGCTGCGGGAGCGCGGCGACATGATTGCCGGAAGGCCGCCGGGAAAGAAATAGCGGTTGAGGCGCGATATACTAGAGTGGTATGGCGCGCACCGGGATCCTGATGTTGCTGTGCCTGGCCTTGCCGGGCTGCACCGTGACGCTGTTTGGCCACCAGTCCGCGGGCGGCGGCGCGGCGGCGACGACGACTTCGAGCCAGGTCAGCGGCTCGGCCAGGTTTGCCGGCGGCCAGGCCTCGATCAGTTCCGGCCAGCCGGTTTCGCCGAATGCGCAGGGTGGCCGGATTACTCTGTCGCGCGGCGCTTCCGTGTTGCTGATATTGGGGCTCGCCATCGCCGATACCGTGAGCCATTTCGGGACGAGGCCCGGCACAAAAACGGCGCCGGACGAAGCCATTTCCCAGACCTGCTCCTGTTACCAGAAACCGGCCCCATAACGCCATGAAACTCAAGGAGATCCTGAAATCGCCGGTTTTCCCGCCGGGCCACAAGTGGGAGCTCAAGAGGCGCGCGGACGGCTTGTACGAGTCCGATGTCACCGCGCTGGTGCGCGGCATGCTCGAGGACGAGGCGATCCGCGACGACCAACGCTGGGCGTGGGAGCGCTGGCGCAACGATGCGGGCAGCCTTAAGAAGCCGTGACCGGTGGCCAGTGACTGGTAACCGAGCCCATCCGGTAATTGCCTTCCTCCTGCTGATGCTGGCCGCGGCGGCGCCGGCCGCGGCGCAACAGTACCCCACGCGGCCGATCCGCTTCATCGTTCCTTTCTCGCCCGGCGGCAGCACCGACACGCTGGCGCGCACGCTGGGGCAGAAGCTTTCGGAGGCGCTCGGCGAGCAGGTGGTGGTGGACAACCGGCCGGGCGGCAACGGCGACATCGGCATGCTGATCGTCGCCAGGGCGCAAGCTGACGGCTACACCATCGTGCTCGGCTACATCGCCAACCTTGCCATTGCCCCCAGCCTCTACGCGAAAATGCCGTACGACCCGGTAAAGGACTTCGCGCCGATCACCCAGCCGGCTTCCTCTCCCAACGTCCTGACTGCGCACCCGTCGGTGCCGGCGAAGAACCTGAAGGAGCTGATTGCGCTGGCAAAAACCAGGCCCGGCGCGGTCAATTTTGCCTCGACCGGCATCGCCAGCGTCGGCCATCTCACCGGCGAGCTGCTCAACACGCTTGCCGGGGTCAGGATGACGCACGTGCCGTACAAGGGCAGCGGCCAGGCGATCACCGACCTGCTGGGCGGTCACGTTCATGTCATGTTCAGCGGTTTTTCGTCCACCATGCCGCACATCAAGGCGGGGAGACTCCGCGCGCTGGCGGTGACCGGCGCCCGGCGCTCCCCGGCGCTGCCCGAGGCGCCGACCATCGCGGAGCAGGGCTTCCCGAAATTCGAAGCGACCGCGTGGTACGGCGTGCTCGCGCCGGCGGGTACGCCGCGGCCCATCGTCACCCGGCTGCACGATGAGATCGTGAAAGCGCTGCGGCTGCCGGACGTGAAGGAGCGCCTCGGCAACGTCGGCTTCGAGCTCGTTGGCTCCACCCCCGAGCAGTTCGGCGCCTACATCAAGTCCGAGACCGCCAAGTGGGCGAAGGTGGTCAAGGCTTCCGGCGCCAAGCCTGAATAGTTCCTCCCGCACGCCGTGCGCGCGCCGCGCTCCGGTAGAATCGGGCTGCGGCCCCGCCACCGGCAGTCCATGTAGTGAACATCTACCACGTCCTCGCGCTCGTCTTCCCGTACTCCGCCGGGTTCAAGGGCGTACGCGTGCTCAACACGCTCTACGCGCTGGAGCTCGGCGCCGGGCCGCTGGCGATCGGCGCGCTGCTCGCGATGTACGCCGTGTTCCCGCTGGTCCTCGCGGTCTATTCCGGGAAGGTCTGCGACCGCTACGGCGTGCGCGTGCCGATGCTCGCCGGCATGGCGTGCGTCGTGACCGGCATGCTCCTGCCGTACGCCTGGCCGTCGCTGCCGGCGCTGTTCGTCTCGGCGGCGGTCATCGGGGCGGGCTTCATCTTCGTGCAGGTCCCCACGCAGTCGCTCACCGGCTCGCTCGGCAAGGGCGGGGAGCGCACGCGCAACTTCAACCTCTACGCCATCGTGATCGCCGTCGCCGACTTCGTCGGCCCGGTGCTGGCGGGTTTCCTGATCGACTACGCGGGGTACGCGCGGACCTACCTGGTGCTGTCGGCGTTCGGCGCCGTTTCCGTGACGGGCGCCGTCTGGCTGTTCCGCCGCATTCCGCGGACGCCGCCGCGCAAGGGGGAGCGCAAGGACGATCGCATGACGGACCTGCTGCGCGACCGGAACCTGCGCCGCGTCTTCATCGCCAGCGCGACGGTGATGACCGGCCTCGACCTGTTCCAGCTTTATCTCCCGCTCTACGGCCACTCGATCAAGCTCCCGGCCTCGGCGATCGGCATGGTGATGGGCGCGTTCGCGGCGGCGGCGTTCGTGGTGCGCGTGCTGACTCCATGGCTCGCGCGGCGCTTCGGCGAGGAGCGGACGCTCATCGGCGCGCTGTTCGTGGCGGCCGCGACCTTCGTGCTGATCCCGCTGTTCTCCAATGCCTATATGCTCGGGCTGGTCTGCTTCGCGCTGGGCCTGAGCCTGGGCGTCGGGCAGCCGCTGGGCGTGCTCCTCACCTATAACGCTTCTCCCACCGGGCGCGCGGGCGAGGCGCTCGGGACGAGGATCGCGATCAACAACGTCATCCACATCGTGATGCCGGTCGGGTTCGGCGCCGTGGGCTCGCTGGTCGGTCTTCCGCTCATCTTCTGGGTCGCCAGCATCCTGCTCGCGTCCGGCGGCTACGCCGCGCGCGCGCGAGAAACGGCATAGCAATGTCGATCTACACCGCGCTCCTCATCGTCCTGCTCAACATGTCGAGCTTCCGCGCCAGCAAGGTGCTGGTTTCGCTGTTCGCGCTCGAGCTCGGCGCATCCCAGCTCACCATCGGCGCCCTGATCGCGGCCTATTCGCTGGGCCCGGCGCTGCTCGCGGTCCACGCCGGCCGGCTCTCGGACCGGCTCGGCGTGCGCCTGCCGATGCTGGCCGGCGCGCTCGGTCTGGCCGCGGGCCTGCTGCTGCCGTACCTGTCCTCCTCGTTGCCGGCGCTGTTCGCCTCGGCCGCGCTGATCGGCGTCTCGCACATGTTCCACAACGTGTCGGTGCAGAACCTGGTCGGCTCGCTCGGCGGCCCGGAGGAGCACACCCGCAATTTCAGCAATTACGCGCTCGCCATGGCGTTCGGCTCCTTCCTCGGGCCGATCGCGGCGGGACTGTCGATCGACCGCTACGGGCACGCCCTGAGCTACCTCTACATCGCCGGGTTCCCGCTGGTGTCGGCCCTGATCCTGGTCGGCGCGCGCCGGCTCGGCGGCGGGCGCGCCGGAAAATCCAGGGAGGAGCGGGCGGCGGACACGAAAGGCCTGCTCGCCAACCCGTTGCTGCGGCGCACGCTGATCGCGGGCGCGATCGCGGTGACGGGACAGGACCTGTTCCAGTTCTACATGCCGATCTACGGCTACTCGGTGGGGCTCTCGGCCTCCGCGATCGGGGTGATACTGGGCATGTCCGGCATCGCGGCCTTCGTGGTGCGCATGATGCTGCCGGCGCTGGTGCGGCGCTGGAATACCGACACGGTATTCAACGGGTCGTTGTACGTCTCGGCCGTGGCGTTCCTGTTGTTCCCGCTGTTTGCCAACGCGCCGGCGTTGGCGGCGGTCGCGCTCGTGCTCGGGTTCGGCATGGGCTGCGCGCAGCCGGTGACGCTGATGCTGATCTACAGCCGCGCCCCGCAGGGGCGCTCGGGCGAGGCGCTCGGCATGCGCGTCACCATCAACCAGTTCATGCATATCACGGTGCCGCTGATATACGGCAGCCTCGGCTCAGCCCTGGGCGTCGCTCCCGTGTTCGTCATCAACTCGCTCATAATGGCGGGCGGAGGCATGCTGAACCGCGCGCGCAGCGGCTTGACTATAAAATGACGCGTTCCATGATGAGGAGGCTGTAATGAAAATCGCAGTCATCGACGATTACCAGGATGCATTCCGCGGGCTCGATTGCTACGTCAGGCTGAAAGGGCACGAGGTGATCGTGTACCACGACACCGTGAAGGACCCTTTGAGGCTCGCCGAGCGAATCAAGGACGCGGAGGTGCTGCTGCTTACCCAGCAGCGCACGCCATTTCCGCGCGCGCTGGCCGAGAAATTGCCCAAGCTCAAGGTCATCAGTCAGACCGGGCGCAACGCCAACCATATCGACATCGCCGCCTGCACCGAGAAGGGCATACTGGTTTCCGCCGGCGGCGTCGGCAATCCGGCCCCCACCGCCGAGCTGACCTGGGGGCTGATCCTGTCCGCGCTGCGGAGCATCCCGCAGGAAGTGCAGCGCATGAAGCAGGGCAAGTGGCAGGGCTCGGTCGGCACCGGCGTCGGCGGCAAGGCGCTCGGCGTCTACGCCTACGGCAAGATCGGCAGCATCGTCGCGCGCGTCGGCAAGGCGTTCGGCATGCGCGTCGTGTGCTGGGGCCGCGAAGGCTCGACCGGCCGGGCGCGCGCGGACGGCTACGAGGTCGCCGCAAGCCGCGAGGCGTTCTTCGCCGAGGCGGATGTGCTCTGCCTGCACCTGCCGCTCAACGCGGAAACGCGCGGCATCGTCAAGCGGGCGGACCTTGCGTTGATGAAGCCGACGGCGCTGATCGTCAACACCAGCCGCGCGCCCATCATCGAGGCGGGCGCGCTGGTGGAAGCGCTCAAGCAGGGACGGCCGGGGCGCGCCGCGGTGGACGTCTATGAGGAGGAGCCGGTGCTCGACGGCAACCATCCGCTGCTCAAGATGGACAACGCGCTCTGCACGCCGCACCTGGGTTACGTCGAGAAGGGAACCTACGAGTCCTATTTCGGCGCCGCGATCGAGCAGATCCTCGCGTTCGCGGCCGGCAAGCCGGTCGCCGTGCTCAACCCGGAAGTGCTCAAGAAGCAGTGACCCGTCAAAACAGGAGGGTTGGAAGATGGCAAGGATGAAGTGCGGCGTTGCCGCGGTGGAGGCGCTGCGCGCGGCGGGGGTGAGCCGGGTGTTCGGGCTGATGGGATCGAGCACGCTCGAGATCTACGACGCGCTCTACGACGCGAAGGACATGCTCTACGTCGGCGTGCGGCACGAGAACTGCGGCGTGCACATGGCGGACGCCTACGGGCGCGTGACGCAGACGCCGGGGTTGTTCATCTGCGGACAGGCGGGGCCGGGCGTGGCGAACATGATGCTGGGGCTCGCCGCGGCGAAGCTGGCGTACTCGCCGGTGGTGGTGATCGCGGGGCTGCCCTCGAGCGAACACCTCGGGCGCGACACCTTCCAGGAGCTCGACCAGCATACGCTGCTCCAGCCGGTGGCAAAGCGCGTGATGACGGTGCCGCGTCCGGAGCGCATCCCCGAGTTCATCCTGGAGGCGTTCCGCGTGGCGAACGCCGGGCGGCGCGGGCCGGTGGTGGTCAACATCCCGCGCGACATCCTCAATCATGAGGTGGACGTCGCGATCCCGCCGCGGGGCGGGCAATCCGAGGTGGCGGCCGGCGCGGTGGACCGCGCGACGCTCGAGAAGATCAAGGAAATGGTCCTTGCAGCAAAGGCCCCGGTGATCCACGCCGGCGCCGGCATCAAATGGGGGCGGGGCACCGCGGCACTGGTCAGGCTTGCCGAGAGGCTCCAGCTCCCCATCACCAACTCAGCCGGTCACACCGACGTCGCGCCGGTGGATCATCCGCTCTACGCCGGTGGCGTGGGCCCGCGCGGCAACCCGGTGGCGACGGGCCTCGTGCGCGAGTCGGACCTGATCCTCGCGCTGGGAACGCGCCTCGGCTTCAACACCGCCCGCTTCTCGGACGAGATCGTGACGCCCGCGGCCAGGATCGTGCAGGTGGACATTGATCCCCTCGCCATCGGGCGCTATTACCCGGTCGCGCTCGGCATCGCCGGCGACGCCGGCATGGTGGCGGCCGGGCTCGCCGGCATCATGGACGCGATTCCCGCGGAACGGGCGCCATGGCGGGCCCGCAACGAGAAGTTCGTAAAAGACCGGCGGGAGCTGTGGCGGGGGCGCGAGGATACCGCCAACCGCGGAACGAAACCGCTGCACCCCGAGGCGATTTACTCCGAGCTGCGCAAGGCCGCGCCGCGCGCCGCGCTGTTCGCGATCGACGCCGGCACCACCTGCCTGCAGGCGACCGACAAGCTGCCGTGCCACACCACGCCCTCGCTGATCGCGCCGCTCGACTGCGGCAACATCGGGTTTTCCTACGCGGCGGGGCTGGGCGCCAAGGTCGCGGCGCCGGAGCGCACCGTGATTTCGCTCTCCGGCGACGGCGGCTTCGGCATGACCATGGGCGAGATGGCGACGGCGGTGCAGAGCCACATCAACACCATCGCCGTCGTCATGGACAACGGCACCTGGGGCTCGGAGATCGCCTACCAGCGCGACTTCTACCACCAGCGCTACATCGGCGCGCACGTGCTCTCGCCGCGCTTCGACGAGGTGATGAAGCTCTGCGGGGGCGCCGGCTACTACGTGACCGGTCCGGGGGAGACCGCGGACGCGGTGCGCCAGGCGATGAAGGCCGACAAGCCGGCGGTGATCCACGCCAAAGTGGACCCCGACGCGGTGCTCAGCTTCAGAACGGACTCGTTGGTCAAGCGCACCTAGGCGCTCAGACCAGGCCCTGCTCCCTGAACACTTCCACGCACTGCCGCACGGCGCCGTTGGAGGCGGGGAAGCCGCAGTAGCCCGCGGCGTGCACGAACACCCCGACGATCTCGTCCGGCGTCGCGCCGTTGTTGAGCGCGCCGAGGACGTGGCCCTTGATCTCGTCCGGGCGGTTCAGCGCCGCGAGCATGCCGAGCGTCACCAGGCTCTTCACCTTGAGCGGCAGGCCGGGGCGCGACCAGATCGTGCCCCAGGCGATCTCGGTGACCAGCCGGTTCTGCTGCCGGGTGTAGCGGTCGCGGCTCGCGCCCCGCTGCGCGATGTGCTTCGCGCCCATCACTTTCCTGCGCAGCGCCATGCCTCTCCTGTAGAGCGGCGTGCTCATGTCAGTGCAGGTGCTTGTTGCGCGGGTGCAGCGGTATCACCGTCGAGGAGCCGGTGGCGTGCTCGCCGGTGATCTTACGCGCCGCCCAATCCTGGTCGAAGAGCTGGTTGACGAGCGCGGCGACCTGGTCCACGTCGGCCTTGCCGAGGTGGCGCGCGAGCATGGCGGCCACGTCCTCGATCACGCACTGGCGGCGGAACTCGTGGATCGCCTCCGGCGTCGGGCCGACGAACATCTGGTAGAACTCGTCCTCGCCGTTCTCGGGGTAGTAGGTGACCTCGACCTCGGAGGCGTACTCGGTGAGCGGACCCAGGTTCTGGAACGATTCGGTGATCCGGTTGTGGAAGTTGCGGCCGATGTCGCCGGTCCAGCAGATGTTGACCGTGCGCTCGCGCGGGTCGAACTGGATGCCGGGCTCCTCGCGCTCGAGGCTCGCCGCCTCCGCGATCGCCTCCACGTCGAGGTACTCGAGCCACGGGCGCAGCGCGTGCTCGACCTGCGACAGGCGCACGCCCCTGCCCAGGAAAACGCTGCCGTGTACGTGGACTTCCATGCCCATAGGGGCGAAAAGGATAACATATACTGGCGTAAGGGAGGCTGACATGAAAAAGCCATCATCAATCCACACGCTGCTGCTGATTGCCTCGGCCGTATTCGCACCCGGCGCGTGGGGACAGGCTTATCCGGTGAAGCCGATCCGCATCGTCGTGCCATTCCCGGCGGGCGGCACCTCCGACATCCTGGCGCGCTCGATCGGCCAGAAGCTCACGGAGGGATGGAAACAGCCGGTGATCGTGGACAACCGGCCCGGCGCCAGCGCCAACATCGGCGCCGAGGTCGTGGTGAAATCGCCCGCCGACGGCTACACGCTGTTCCTGTTCTCCACCATCCACACCATCAATCCGGGCCTCTACAGCAAGCTCGCGTACGACCCGGTGCGGGACTTCACGCCGATCACACTGATCGCGGGGACTTCCCAGATCCTCGCCGTGCACCCGTCGCTGCCGGTGACGACGGTGAAGGGATTCATCGCCTACGCCAGGAAGCGGCCGGGCGAGTTGAACTACAGCTCCGCGGGCAACGGCAGCCAACCGCACCTCACGGCGGAACTCTTCAAGTCGCGGACCGGCATCAGCCTGGTGCACGTCCCGTACAAGGGCGCGCCGCCGGCCATGACCGATCTCCTGGCCGGGCAGGTCGCGCTGACATTCGCCACCGCGCCCTCGGCGGTGCCACATGTGAAGTCGGGGAAGCTGCGTGCGCTGGGGGTCAGCACCGCCCGGCGCATCGCCGCGCTGCCCGAAGTGCCGACCATCGCCGAGGCGGGCGTTCCGGGTTTCGAAGCCTCCGGCGCGAACGGGCTCGTCGGCCCTGCCGGCATGCCGGCGGCTGTCGTTGACCGGCTTAACGCGGCGGTCGTGAGGATCGTGAAGGAGCCCGCGATGAGCAAGTTCCTGAGCGACCAGGGCGCCGATCCGTGGACCACCACGCCCGCCGACTACGCGGCCTACATCAAGGCGGAAGTCGAGAAGTGGGCGAAAGTAGTGAAGGACTCGGGAGCGCGAATCGACTGATTGAAAGGCCGGGAGCGCGTGAGAGCGTGAGGGCGGGAGGGGGACAAATTCCGTGAGGGCGAGAGAACGAGAGAGCGAGAGATGGAAATCCCCCCTCACGACTTCTCGCTCTGACGATCTCCCGGTTTCTCGATCTCCCGACTTCCCGATCTCCCGTCTTCAGGCCGCCGCGGCCTTCGCCCGCGCCGTCTCGCCGTCGGGCATGAAGAAGATCAGCACGTTGGCGAACAGGATGGTGCCGGCGAGGAAGTAGAATGCGGTGTAGAGGTCCGAGGCGTCGGCGATCATGCCGAAGATTGCGGGCGCGATGCTCGCGCCGATCGCCTGGATGCCGAACTGCAATCCCACGCCGCTGCCGGCGAGGTCCTTCGGGGTGGATTCCACCGCCCACGCCTGCAACACCGGGCGCATGGCGTAGAGGAAGAAACCGACCAGCGCGATGAACAGCACGAAGGCAAAGCTCTTCCCGGCGAGCGCCATGAACACGATCATCACGGCCGTCAGCACCATGCTCGACATGACGATGCGCTTGCGGCCCATCCTGTCGGACAGGTGCCCGGCGAGCGGGCTCGCGGTAAAGCCCGCAAGCTGCATCACCGTCAGGCAGACACCGACCGCAAACGGCGAATAATCGAGCTCGTAAGCGAGGTAAACCGGCAGGAAAGTCAGCAGCCCGGTCTGCGTCATGGTGCGGAAAGCCGAGCCGGTCGCCACCAGCATCAGCGCGCGGTTCCCGAGCAGGCTCGCGAAATCCTTCAGGTACGCTTTCACGCCGCGCGACTTGACACCGGCGTTGATGGAGTCGCCGCGGGAAGAGGTCATCGTGAACGCGCCCAGCATGATCAGGATCATCGCGGCCATCGCGAGCCCGGGCACGACGTTGATCACGACCACGGCGCGCCAGCTGAACCAGACGAGCAGCGCCCCCACCACCAGCGGGGCGAGCCCGTCGGCCACATTTCCTCCCATGCCGTGGAAGGAAATCACCAGCCCCTTGCGGTCGGGATAGCGGTAGGCGAGCGTCGTGATCGCGGCGGGGTGCCAGAGATTGTTGCCGATGCCGACCAGCGTCACGCACGCGAGCAGCATCCAGTAGCTGTGCGTCAAGCTCATCAGCGCGTACGGGAAGCCGACCCAGAACAGCGAGGTCGCCATCAGGTAGCCCTTCTTGCCGACCATGTCCACGACCATGCCGCCGGGCAGGTTGGAAATCGCGCCCACGGCGTGCTGGACGGTCATGATCAGGCCGATCTCGGTGTAGGAGAGCCCGAGCTCCCTGCCGATCAGCGGCAGCAGCAGGAAGAAGGTCGCGGTGTACCAGTGCGTGAAGGCGTGCCCGGCGGAAATCAGCCACACGTCCTTGAACGAGCGCGGTGCGGCGGCGGTTGCGGTGACGGCGTTCACGATGCGGTCTTCGGTTCGTTCCAGGCCGGCAAATCATATCACCCGCGGCGTAAGCGCTCCAGCGGCGGCGTATAATTTCCGCCTTTCCACGATAAGAACTTTCCGGAAATCGTGCGCTTCGACCTCGAACGCTTCTTCAACCCGCGCGCGATCGCCATCATCGGCGCGTCGCAGGATCTCGCCACGATCAGCGGCCAGCCGCTGAAATTCCTGAAAAGCCACGGCTACCGGGGCAGGCTCTACCCGGTCAACCCGCGCTACCCGGAAATCGCGGGCGTCCAGTGCTATCCCTCGCTCGCCGAGGTGCCGGAAGCGCCGGACCTCGCGCTGATCCTGGTGAACGCCGCGCGCGTCGCGGACATGTTGCGCCAGTGCGGGGCGAAGGGCGTGCCGTACGTGATCATCTTCAGCTCCGGCTTCTCCGAGATGGGCGGCAGGGGCGAGGCGCTGCAGCGCGAGCTCGCCGCGATTGCGCGCGAGCACGACATCGGCGTCATCGGTCCCAACTGCCAGGGCATGATCAACGTCGCCGATAGCGTGTTCGCCGGCTTCGGCTCGGTGTTCAACGCCGACTACGACCCGGGCCGGGTCAGCATGGTGTCGCAGAGCGGGGGCTTCGGTTTCTCGGTAATGAACCTCTCGTCCAAGGACGGGGGGCTGCCGTTCCGCCAGATGGTCACGACCGGCAACGAGATCGGCGTCTCGACGCTCGACTTCATCGACTACTACATCCGCGACCCGCAGACCGACACCATCGTCGGCTACATCGAGGGGCTGAAGGACGCCCGGCGCCTGCTGGAAGTGGGGAAGAAGGCGCTGGCGGCGGGCAAGCCCGTCCTGATGTGGAAGGTGGGCAACACCGAGCAGGGCCAGCGGGCGGCGCGCTCGCACACCGCCAACCTGGGCGGCGCGATGGCGCTCTACAAGGCCGCGTTCCGGCAGGGCGGCATCATCCAGGTCGAGGACATCCAGGACGTGGTGGACTACGGCCGCGCCTTTCGCTGCGGCAAGCTCCCCGCCGGCAACCGCCTCGCCATCATCACCATCTCGGGCGGCGCCGGCATCCTGATGACCGACGAGTGCATCGCCCGCGGCATGCGGGTGCCGCAGCTCGCGCAGGCGACGACAGACAAGTTGCAGAGCTTCGTGCCGGAATTCGGCTCGTTGTTGAACCCGGTGGATGTCACCGCCGCGATCTTCAACGACCTCTCCCTGATCAACCGCACGCTGCAGGCGATCGTGGACGATCCCGGCGTGGACTGCGTGGCGATGATCAACGCGTCGCTGCAGGGGGAGATCGCGGCGAAGATCGCGGGCGAGATCGTGGCGGTCGCAAAAAAGTCGGACAAGCCGATCTTCATCGCGTGGAGCGCGCGCGACGCGGCGGCGCCGGAAGCCTACGCCGCGCTCGATGCCGCGCGCATCCCGCATTACAAGTCGCCGGTGCGCTGCGGGCGGACGCTGGCGGCGCTGTCCTGGTACGCGGCAGCGCGGCGCAAGCACGAGGCGCGCCGCGGCGAGCAACCCTTGCGCATAGAAAAAAACAATATAAAACAACAGCTTGTATCGGTAACGCAGGATGTGACGGAGTACGCGGCGAAGCGCATCCTCGCCGAGTACGGCATTCCCGTCACGTGCGAAGAATTGGCGACGGGCGCGCAAGAAGCGATCGCGATCGCGCGGCGCATCGGCTACCCGGTGGCGCTCAAGGTGCAGTCGCCGGACATTCCGCACAAGACCGAGGCAAGAGCGGTGCGCCTGGCCATTGCGTCCGACGCGGAGCTCGCAACGGCTTATGCCGAGGTGGTGAAGAACGCCAAGGCGCACCAGCCGGGGGCGAAGATCGAGGGCGTGCTGGTACAGGAGATGGCGGGTGAGGGCGTGGAGGCGATCCTCGGCGTCACCCACGATGCCCTGTTCGGGCCGGCGGTGATGTTCGGGCTGGGCGGCATCTTCGCGGAGGTGCTGAAGGACGTGTCGTTCCGGCTCGCGCCGGTCACGATGTCGGCGGCGCGCGAGATGATCGAGGAGGTTGCGGGCTACCCCCTGCTCGCCGGCGCGCGCGGCAAGCCGAGGGCCGACATGGGCGCGCTCGCGGACGCCATCGTGCGCTTGTCGGCGCTGGCGGTGGACTTGAAGGACCACGTCGCCGAGCTCGACGTCAATCCCCTGTTCGTATTTCCGGAAGGGCGGGGCGTAAAAGCGGCGGATGCTTTGATAAAGCTGGTGACGAAGTGACGACTGACAGGATAGAGCTATGGCGACTGTAAAACAGTTGATGAGTCTCGAAGGGCGGGTGAGCGTGGTGACGGGCGGCGCGACCGGGCTCGGGCTGCAGATGGCGACCGGGCTCGCGGAGGCGGGCTCGCACGTCGTGGTCTGCTCGCGCAAGCTCGGGAACTGCGAGCAGGCGGCGCAGGCGCTCGAGAAGCTCGGCGTGAAAGCGCTGCCCGTTGCGGCCGACGTCACCCAGCCGGACCAGGTCGAGGCGGTGAAGGAGGCGACGCTGAAGAAATTCGGGCGCGTGGACGTGCTCGTCAACAACGCGGGCAAAGCCTGGGTCGCCCCGCCGGAAGAGCTGCCGCTCGAGCGCTGGCAGCAGATCATGGATCTCAACATCACCGCGCCGTTCATCTGCTCGCAGGTGTTCGGGCGCGAGATGATCCGGCAGCAGCGCGGCAAGATCATCAACATCGCCTCGATCGCGGGATTGCAGGGCCGCAACCCCAGGGCCTACAGCTCGATCGTCTACGGCACCAGCAAGGGCGCGCTCGTCAACTTCACGCGCGACCTGGCGATCAAGTGGGCGAGCCACAACATCCACGTCAACTGCATCTGCCCGGGATTTTTTGTCACGCCGATCAACCAGAAGCTATTTGACAGTAACCGCGAGCCGATCCTGGCGGAAATCCCCCTCGGCCGCACCGGCGGCGCGGACGACCTGAAAGGCATCGCCGTGCTGCTCGCTTCCGACGCCTCCAACTTCATCACCGGCGCCATCATTCCGGTGGACGGCGGGACGATCGCCTGGTAGGCGCACAAGCAATGGCGGCGGACCGCACGCTGGAGAGCTACGCCTGGCTGTCGGCCGGCGCGGCGGTCGCGACGATCATCCTCAAGACGCTGGCCTGGTACGTCACCGGCTCGGTCGGGCTGCTCTCGGACGCGCTCGAGTCGCTGATCAATCTCGCCGCGGCGCTGCTCGCGCTTTCAATGCTGCGGCTCGCGGCCGCGCCCCCGGACGAGCTGCACCCGTACGGACGCTACAAGGCGGAATATTTCGCGAGCGGCATCGAAGGCGCGCTGATCGTCATCGCGGCGGCGAGCATCGTGTACGCCGCGGCGCCGCGGCTCGTCGCGCCCCGGCCGCTGGATGCGCCCGGGCTCGGGATCGCGCTGTCGGCCGTGGCGACGGCGATCAATCTCGGCGTGGCGCTGAAGCTGCTGTCCGTGGGCAGGCGGCTCAACAGTATCGCCCTCGAGGCCGACGGCCACCACCTGATGACCGACGTGTGGACTTCGGCCGGCGTCGTGGCGGGCGTGGCGCTCACCGCGGCCACCGGCTGGCTGATCCTCGATCCGCTGATCGCGCTCGCGGTGGCGGCGAACATCGTGTGGACCGGCGTCGTGCTGATGCGCCGCTCGTTCGCCGGGCTGCTCGACGCCGCGATCCCCGCGCCCGAGCTTGCCGAGATCGAGAAGATCTTCGCCGAGTACCGGCGCCGTTACGGCGTTGAGTTCCACGCGCTGCTCACCCGCCAGGCGGGCGCCCGGCGCTTCATCTCGTTCCACCTGCTGGTGCCCGACGCCTGGCCGGTGGACCGCGCGCACCAGCTCTCGGAAGAGATCGAGGAGCGCATCCGCTCGCTCGTGCCGAAAGCGATCACGCTCACCCACATCGAGCCGATCTCCCAGCCATCGTCCTACGACGACATCAAGCTCGAGCGCTGACGGCCCGCACAGCTCGGCTC
>JACOVL010000067.1 GCA_016177355.1 Betaproteobacteria bacterium
AACGGCGAGTACATCGAGCGGGCCTGAGCCGTGCCCGATGGCCGCGCCGGGAGGACGATCCGTCGTCCAGCGACGCTGTGTCAGGCGCCGAGCGGAAGTTCACCGTCCCGCGCGCCGATGCCGGCGATGGCATGCAGCGCCTGCGTATATCGCGCCTCTTCACGCAGCTTCACCATGTCCCCGGCATGCTGCCTGCCATGCATGCGGGCGAGACGCGCCAGGGCAACCGCCGGCATCGAATAATCGAGCCCGGCATGGAGCTCGTCGACCGCCTGCGGGTCGTTGCAAACCAGCACCATGTCGCAGCCCGCTGCAAGCGCCGTTTGCGCGCGTCCGATCACGCCGCCCGCCACGCTCGCCCCTTCCATGCTGAGATCGTCGCTGAATACGACGCCGTCGAAACCCAGATCGTCGCGCAGCACCCGCTTGAGCCAGGTCGGCGAGAACCCCGCGGGGTGGCTGTCCACCGCGGGGTAAATCACGTGGGCCGGCATGATGCCATTGAGCCCCGCGCCGATCAGCCGCCGGAACGGCACCAGATCGTTCGTCTCGATCTCGTCGTAGGCGCGTCCGTCCACGGGCACTGCGACGTGGGAGTCGGCGCGGACGTGGCCGTGACCCGGAAAATGCTTGCCGACGCCGCTCATGCCGGCCTGCTTGAATCCCTGCAGCAGCGCGCGCGCCAGTTCGGAGGCCGCCTGCGCATCCGAATGCAGGGCGCGGTCACCGATGACGCTGCTCGCGCCGTGGTCCAGATCGAGCACCGGCGCGAAGCTGAGGTCCACGCCATGGGCGCGCAACTCCGCGGCCAGCACGAAGCCCGTTGCTTGCGCGAGCTGGCGCGCGTGCTGGGAATCGGCGTCCCATAACCGGCCCAGCTCGCGCATCGCCGGAATCGCGGTGAAACCCTCGCGGAAGCGCTGCACCCTGCCCCCTTCATGGTCTACCGCAATGATCAGCGGGGGATTGCGCAGCGCGTGGATCTCCGCGGTGAGACGCACCAGTTGATCGGACCCGGTGTAATTGCGCGAGAACAATATGACGCCGCCAGTCAGCGGGTGCAGAAGACGGCGGCGGTCCTCGTCGGAAAGTCCGCTGCCTCCGACATCCAGCATCACCGGGCCGAGCGGCATTACGCGCGGCGGGTTCATGTTTCGAGCACGACGCACGCGCACGCCAGGCTCATCTCGTCGCTGATCGTCAGGTGGTGCCCGGTGATGCCGCGGCTCCTTACCAGGTCTTCCAGTCTGGGATGGAACGTGAACCCCGGTTTCCCGGCCCGGTTCTGCACCACGCTGATGCACTGGAGCGTGACCGGGTAGCGAAAGCCGGTGCCCATCGCCTTCGAGAAGGCTTCCTTGGCCGCGAACCGGTTGGCGAGAAACAGCACCGGACGCGCCGTCTTCTGGTAACCAGGCCATTCCGTCCGCGTCAGCACTCGATGCGCGAACCGCTCGCCGTACTTCACCAGCAACCGCTCGACGCGCGCCGGCTCGATGACGTCTATGCCGATGCCGTAGATCATCGCGCGGAGTCGATCAACGCCTTCATCTCACGCACCGCCCGCGAGATACCGACGAATACCGATCTGGCCACGATGGCGTGACCGATGTTGAGTTCACGAATCTCCGGCATCGCGGCAACCCGCCGCACATTTTCGTAGTTGAGGCCGTGCCCGGCATTGACGTGCAAGCCCTTGCCGCTGGCGTATCCGGCAGCGGCATGGATCTTCTCGAGTTCTTTCTTCCTCAACCTGGAATGTCCAGCCTCGGCATAACGTCCGGTATGCAGTTCCACCACCGGTGCTCCGGCTCTCAGCGCGGCGTCGATCTGGGCCGCGTCGGCATCGATGAACAGAGAAACGCGGATCCCGGATGCGCCCAGATCGCGACAAGCCCGTTCCACGCGCTTGAAATTACGCGTCACGTCGAGCCCGCCCTCGGTGGTGAGTTCGGCGCGCCGCTCCGGCACCAGGCATACATCGTGCGGCCGTACGCGCCGGGCAATCGCGATCATTTCGGGGGTTAGCGCCGCTTCCAGGTTCATGCGCGTCCTCAACATCTTACGCAGTGTCTCGACGTCCCGGTCCTGGATGTGCCTGCGGTCTTCGCGCAGGTGCAGCGTAATGTAGTCCGCCCCCGCATCTTCCGCCGCCAGGGCCGCTTCCACGGGGCTCGGGTAATCCGTTCCGCGCGCCTGCCGCAGGGTCGCGACATGGTCGATATTGACGCCCAGCAGCATCACAGTTCCTGCAAGTCGCGCAGCAGCTGGCGGGTATGCAGCATCTGATCGTTGAGGTAATGATTGATCAACGCGCGCATCAACAACTTGCTCTGTTGCTGCGTGGCGGCGTTTGCGTAATCACCGGCGTGCATATCGAGCAGCGTCCGGCCGGCCAATTCTACCCCGTTTCTTCCGGCACCGCGCTCGGCGGACACCGGTCCGCGTTCGATGATGTAGACGTAGCTGCGATCGCTCCTGATCGGCTCGCCGTTTGCGGCGTCGCGGTCGAGCATGACGGCGTAGCCGAGCTCTCGCAGCAAGCTGATCTCGAACCGCCGCAAGACCGTTTCCCGCTCATGTTGCCCGCCCAGCATGGCGAGCGTTTCCCGGTAGATCGCGAACAGCCGTTCGTGCGGATCGTCCCTCGGCAGGAGCTTCAGCAGCAGCTCGTTGAGATAAAAACCGCAGATCAGCGACTGTCCCTTGAGCGGGGCGTAGGCGCCCTCCCACTCCGCCCTGATCAGCGTGCGAAGTTCCGATTTGCCCGCCCACGACAGCAACAACGGCTGAAAGGACAGCAACACGCCGTGCAGCGTCGACTTCGAGCGGCGCGCGCCGCGTGCGATCAGCGGCACCCGCCCATGGTCGCGGGTAAACGTCTCCACGACCAGGCTGGTCTCGCGGAAAGGATACCGGTGGAGGACGAATGCGGGCTGCGCATCCCGGCGGGCTTGGTCCGGGCTCGCCATCTAATCGCCGTACCCCATGCGCCTGAGCGCGGCCTCGTTTTCGGTCCAGCCCCGCCTCACCTTGACCCAGACCTCGAGGAAGACCTTCCCGCCGAACAGCTGCTCCATGTCCCGGCGCGCCAGCGTGGCAACCGCCTTGAGCTTCTCCCCGCGTTTCCCGATCACGATCGCTTTTTGCGCGTCCCTTTCGACCGTGATCACGGCATGGATGCGACGCATGCCGCCATCCAGCTTGAACTCGCCAATTTCCACACCGGCCGCGTACGGTAATTCATCTCCCAGCAGGCGGAACAGCTTCTCGCGCAGCAGCTCGGCGGCAAGAAAGCGCTCGCTTTCGGTGGTCATTTCGTCCGCATCGTAGAGCCGGGGCCCTGGCGGCAACAGCGCCACCAGCGCATCGAGCAATTCCCCGACTTGCGTGCCCCTGGCGGCCGAAACCGGCACGATCGCCGCGAAGCCGCGCAACTTCGAAAGTCGCTCGATGAAGGGCAGCAGCAACTTCCTGTCCCGGGTGCGGTCGGTCTTGTTGATCGCAAGCACCACCGGTATCTGGCGCGGCAACAACTTTCCCACCGCATCGTCCCTTTCGTCAAGCTTGAGCGCCTCCACCATCCACACGATGGCGTCCACTCCCTGCACGGAAGCCGTTACGCTGCGGTTCATCATGCGGTTCAGTGCGGACCGATGCTCGGCCTGATAGCCGGGTGTGTCGACGAGCACGATCTGCGCGTCCGGGCGCGTGATGATGCCGGTGACGCGCTGGCGGGTGGTCTGGGGCTTGCGCGAAGTGATGCTGAGCTTGCAGCCGACGATGCGGTTAAGCAAAGTGGATTTGCCGACATTGGGCTTGCCGACGATGGCCACGTAGCCGGCGCGATGCGCCGGTTCCGCATTATGCCCGGGTTGCAAGCTCATAGGCCTGGCGCGCGGCCTCCTGTTCGGCGCTGCGCCGGCTGCTGCCTTCCCCCCGGGACCGGATCCCGAGCCTTGGGACCACGCATTCGACCTGGAACTGCTGCTCGTGCGCTTCGCCGCGCGTCGCCACGACCGCGTATTGCGGCAGCGCAATCTTGCGCGCCTGCAGGTACTCCTGAAGCAGCGTCTTCGGATCCTTGCCGGTGGCGTCGGGGTCCAGGGTATCGAGGGTATTTCCGAGCAGGGCGCGGACGACCTCCCGGGCCGCCTCGAAACCGCCGTCGAGAAACGAGGCGCCGATCACCGCCTCGACCGCATCGGCCAGCATGGACGGGCGCCGCGCCCCCCCGCTCTTCAATTCCCCCTCGCCGAGTTGCAGTTGACTGCCGAAACCGAACTGCCTGGCGATTGCGGCAAGCGATTGCTGGTTCACGAGATTTGCGCGCAACCGCGACAGTTCACCTTCGGTGAGGTGCGGGAACCTGGCGTACAGCTCGAAGGCGACGACGCAGTTGACCACGCTGTCGCCGAGGAACTCGAGACGCTCGTTGTGTTCCGCGCCGCAACTGCGGTGGGTCAGCGCGCGGCGCAGCAACTCGGGAGCGGCGAAACGGTGACCGATGCTGAGGCCGAAACCCTCCAGATCCATCAAGAGACCGTACCCGGTGCGACAACCTTTATTTTGCGGAGGTCGGATAGAAATCCATGCAGGCCCTGATATTGGCCACAAGCGGCACGCATACGGAATACTCGGCGCTGATCGTAACCGTGTCGCCCTGCTTGTTGATCTGCAGGTCCTTGGAGGTGATCGACTTCATGTCCTCGATCATGGCGCGCCGCTCGAACGCCACCTCGATCGGGCGGCGTTGTCCCGTGGCCACTTCAGGGTCATTGGCTATGATCTGGAGTTGTTTCTTGATGGTGAGATATTCGAGATAAGGTGGGCCGATTTTCATGCCCAGCAGCGCGAGCATTGCCAGCACGATTATCCCGATTATGAATCCGGTCAAGGTCAAACCTTTTTGTCCGCGCATGACTCACCCTTCTCAGTTGATGAACTGTCCGATACGCCTGAAATTATCGAAATTCCACCAGATCATGAACGCCTTGCCGACGATATTGGATTCGGGCACGAACCCCCAGTAACGGCTGTCGCTGCTGCTGTCCCGGTTGTCGCCCATCAGAAAATAATGCCCGGGCGGGACCGTGCAATTGAACCCCGCCTCATTGTAGGCACAATTCTCGCGGAAAGGAAACAATCGCACGCCCGACAGATGCACGCTCGGCACCCCTGTTTGCACGAGTATGGCATGCCGGCGCTCCCCCAGCTGCTCCACCAGGCGTTTCGCGGCGATGAAATTCAATCCCGGTTCGAGGTAATTATACTCGCCGTCGGCAGCCGACTGGATTTCCCGGTCGTTAATCCACAATCTCTTGTCGCGGTAGGCGACCTTGTCACCGGGCAGCCCGACCACGCGTTTGATGTAATCGAGAGACGGGTTCTCCGGGTAGCGAAACACCATGACATCACCGCGCAGCGGCTGATTGACTTCGGCAATCTTGAGATTGACGATCGGCAGGCGTATGCCGTACGTGTACTTGTTCACGAGTATGAAATCCCCTACCAGCAGCGTCGGCAGCATCGAGCCGGACGGAATCTTGAACGGCTCGACCAGGAACGAGCGCAGCAGGAACACCACCAGGATCACCGGAAAGAAGCTCTTCGGATATTCGACCCACCACGGCTCGGGGTTTCCCTCGGCGCGCCGCTTGCGCAGCACGGTGTGGTCGAGGAGCCATACCGCCCCCGTGACGACCAGCAGCAGGAACATCACGAGCGCGAAGTTGAAACCGACCGACTCGAAGAAGCGCCCCATGTCCCTCATTTGCTCTCCACGCGCAGGATGGCCAGGAAAGCCTCCTGCGGAATTTCCACGCTGCCCACCTGTTTCATGCGCTTTTTCCCTTCTTTCTGCTTTTCCAGCAGCTTCTTCTTGCGGGTGATGTCTCCGCCGTAGCACTTGGCGAGCACGTTCTTGCGCATCGCCTTCACCGTCTCGCGCGCGATGATATGCGAGCCGATCGCGGCCTGCACGGCAACATCGAACATCTGCCGCGGTATAAGCTCGCGCATCTTCACCGCCAGATCGCGCCCGCGATGCCGCGCATTCTCACGATGCACGATCAACGACAGGGCGTCCACCCGGTCCCCGTTGATCAGGATGTCCAGCCGCACCAGGTCGCCGGCGCGATACTCCAGAAAGTCGTAATCGAGCGAAGCGTAGCCGCGCGAGACCGACTTCAGCCGGTCGAAGAAATCCATCACCACTTCGTTGAGCGGCATCTCGTAGGTCAGCAGGACCTGGCGGCCCGCGTATTGCATGTTGCGCTGGGCGCCGCGCTTCTGGTTGCACAGCGTGATGACCGGCCCCACGTAGTCCTGCGGCACCAGTATGGAGGCCGTGATGATGGGCTCGCGGATTTCTTCTATTTTCGAGGGATCCGGCAACTTCGAGGGATTCTCGATCTCGATCACGCTGCCATCCCGCAGGGCGACCTGGTAGACCACGGTCGGCGCGGTGGTGATGAGATTCATGCCGTACTCGCGCTCGAGCCGCTCCTGCACGATGTCGAGATGCAGCAAGCCGAGGAATCCGCAGCGGAAGCCGAAGCCGAGCGCCTGCGAGGATTCCGGCTCGTAGCGCAGCGAAGAGTCGTTCAGGTGCAGTTTTTCCAGCGCCTCGCGCAGCGCGCCGTACTCGTTTGCATCGACGGGGTACAGGCCGGCGAACACCTGCGGCTTGATCTCCTTGAAGCCGGGCAGCGGTTCCGCCGCGGGACGCTCCGCGAGCGTCAGCGTGTCGCCGACGCGCGCCGCCTTGAGCTCCTTGATCCCCGCCGTGACGTAGCCGACCTCGCCGGCAGCGAGCGTTTCCCTGGTTTTCGCCTTGGGCGTGAACACGCCGACTTGTTCGCACGGGTAGGCGGCGCCGGTGGACATCAGCAGGACGCGGTCCCTGGGTCTGAGCTCTCCATCGACCACCCGCACCAGCATGACCACGCCGACGTAGTTGTCGAACCAGGAATCGATGATGAGCGCCTTGAGCGGCCGCTCCCGATCCCCCTCGGGCGGCGGGATGCGGGCGATCACGGCCTCCAGGATGTCGGCAACCCCTTCCCCGGTCTTGGCGCTGACCCGCAATGCGTCCCTGGCTGGAATGCCGACGATGTCCTCGATCTCGGCGATCACGCGCTCGGGCTCGACCTGAGGCAGGTCCATCTTGTTGAGGACCGGTATCACCTCCACGCCCTGCTCGGTGGCGGTATAGCAATTGGCCACCGTCTGTGCTTCCACGCCCTGCGATGCATCCACGACCAGAAGCGCGCCCTCGCACGCGGAGAGCGAGCGCGACACCTCGTAGGAAAAATCCACGTGCCCCGGCGTATCGATCAGGTTGAGCTGGTACACACTGCCATCACGGGCGCGGTATTCGAGCGCGGCCGTCTGCGCCTTGATCGTGATGCCGCGCTCGCGCTCGAGCTCCATCGAATCAAGCACCTGCTCTTCCATTTCGCGCTCGGAGAGGCCTCCGCACAACTGGATAAAGCGGTCGGCCAGCGTGGACTTGCCGTGGTCGATGTGGGCGATGATGGAGAAGTTGCGAATGCGCTGCATGGAAAGGGGCGCCCGCGGCGCCCCAAGCATTTGTAAATCCGTGATTTTATCGGATTCCGCCCGGGAAATCAGTGGCCATCGACGCGGAACGGGATATAGAGCGAATTCGTGCCGCGGCGGATGAGCATCGCCACGATACGGCCTTTGTCGAACTGCCCGATCATCTGGTTGAACTGCTCGACGGATTTCACGTCCTGGTTGTTGATGGCGAGGATGACGTCGCCGCGGCGGACGCCGGCGCGCGCCGCCGCGCCCTGAACGTTCTCGACCAGAACTCCGCCCGCAACCTTGAGCTCGCTGCGTTGAGTGTCGCTCAAATCGGACAAGGTCAACCCGTACTGACTGGGCGCCGCGGCCGGCGGTTTGCCGCCGCGCCGTGCCTGCCGGGCGGCGCGGTCGTCCTGCATTTCAGCCACGACCACCTGCACGTCGCGGGCAGCCTTGTTGCGCCAGAGCTGCATCGCGACGCGGGCGCCGGGCTTGGTCGTGCCGACGATGCGCGGCAGGTCTTCCGACGAGTTTACGACCTTGCCGTCGAACCTGAGGATCACGTCGCCCGGCTCGACGCCCGCCTTGTCGGCCGGCCCGCCTTTCTCGACCGAGTTGACCAGCGCACCCTGGGCCCGGGCAAGGCCGAAAGACTCGACCAGCTCCTTGGTGAGCGGCTGGATCACGACACCGATGCGCCCGCGCGTCACCTTGCCGGAAGTGCGCAGTTGCTGGGCGATGTCGTTGGCGACGTCTATCGGAATGGCGAACGAAAGCCCCATGAAGCCGCCGGTACGGCTGTAGATCTGGGAATTGATGCCGACGACCTCGCCTCTCATGTTGAACAACGGGCCCCCGGAATTCCCGGGATTGACCGCCACGTCGGTCTGGATAAAAGGGACGTAGTTCTCCTGAGGCAGAGACCGGCCCTTCGCGCTGACGATGCCCGCGGTCACGGTATTCTCGAAACCGAAAGGCGAGCCGATCGCGAGCACCCATTCGCCGACCCTGAGCTTGCCTGGGTCGCCGAACCTGACCGCCGGCAGTCCGCCCGCATCGATCTTGATGAGCGCGATGTCGGTCCGGCGGTCGGCTCCGATCACCTTGGCTTTGAATTCACGCTTGTCGTTGAGCTTGACGGTGACCTCGTCCGCCGCGTCGACCACGTGCGCATTGGTCAGGATGTAGCCGTCGGCGCTGATGATGAATCCCGAGCCCAGGGATTGCGACTGGAATTCACGCGGCTGCCCGGGTCCGGGCTGAGGGATGAAGCGCCGGAAGAACTCGTAGAACGGATCGTCCTCCTGCAGGTTGGGTATCTGCGGCAGCAGAGGGTTGCGCACCGATTGCGTCGTGCTGATGTTGACGACCGTCGATCCTTGCTTTTCCACCAGATCGATGAAGTCGGGAAGCTGGGCGGCGGTCGCAATCGGGGACAGGAATGACAGGACAAATACCAGGCGCTTGAGCATGGATGGGCCTCGGTTGATGCGGGAAGCTTGTTATTGGAAGATGAGAGCGGCTACGAGCGCCTGAACGGTCACCTGGCGGCGCCCTTGAATTCCAGGGAGTTGGCGATCTGCATGACCGTGACGGCAGGCGCTTCGCCCAGCGCCGTCACCATGTAGTCCGCGGTCAGCCGGGTGTAGATGTTGACCGAGCCTTGATGCGAAAGATTCTGCTGCGGCGGGATCTTGGGCAATGGCTCGATGAACACCGACACCGCGGCGAGCCCGTCGGAGAACACGATGTGCGACACGTTGGCGGCACGGCCGGCGATCGAACGCTTCAGTTCAGTGAGCTTGCGGAAGCCGTTCGGTTGCTGCGTCAGCACCCACCCGGTCTCGGACTGAACCTCGGTAATGACCAGCGCCGAGCGGTCCACTTTCCAGTTCTGGCTCTTCGCCGCGTAATGCGACTTGACCCTGTCGCGGTTGAAGCTGCCGCCGATCCTGAGTTGGGTGAAGGCAAACGACTCCAACGGCTCGTTCTTGTCGCTCAAGGTGCGGGCGCGCAACGGCAGGCCCGACTTGGTCTCGGCGCAGAATTGATGCCCGTAGCGCAGCTTGTCCCGGGGCTCGAGCACGATCACCTGGCAATCGTAGCCGGCAACCCGGTCGATACCCGCCACGCGCACGGTGTAATTGTCCGTCACGGGACCAAGCTGCTCCGGCAGCATGGCCGGGAAGCGCTGCCCGCTGCGTTTCTCGATGATGACGGTTTTGGTGCTGGGCAGGTAGCAGGTGACCTGATCGTTGGTGCGGATCACCTCGCGCGGGACGCCGTCGAGCGTCTCGAGCTTCTCGAACTCCCCGCCCGCGGAGTTGACGTAATGGGCGATGCGGGAGGTTTCCGCCTGGTTATTGCCGTAGCGGTAAATGAACGTGCCGGTATAGTTGAACCGGTGCGAAGCGCTGGCCATTTTCTTGAGCCAGGCCAGTCCGTCATGCGGGTCACCCCGCTCGGCCGCGGGGCTGGCTGTCGCGATTCCCAGAAAAAAGAGAGACCAGATCGCTTTCACCGGAGTCACTTGGACTGCGTATCCGATACGCTGCGGATATACGGGGCAAGCCCCTGGATCGCGGTGCTGGGCGAGAATTCCTGGTGGGCGATCAGGTATTCGATCATTTTCCCCTGGCTGGGGACGTTGGCTAGCTGAGTGGAGGGGGTTGCTATTTGAGAGGGGGTGGTCGGGGCCTGGGCGATTTCGGCCTGCGGCGCGAGCGGGTGGTTGAAGAAAGCGATCCATCCTACCAGCGCGACGGCCGACAGGGATGCGGCCGCGGACAGGGCGTAGGCCATAATGCGTTTCACCGTCCCTCGCCGTGGCGCCAGCACCGTCGGCTCCCCGGCGAGCCGCGTCGTCAAGCGACGGGCGAAATCCCGAGACAGCGCACGCTCGCCGCGCAGCGCGTCGCCGATGAGGTGGAAGGTGTGCCAGCAATGAAGCAGCTCACCCTCCTGTTTCAGGCGCGCCAGTTGCCGCCGCGCCTGGTGCTCGTCCAGCTCGCCGTCCATCAAAGCCGATATCTTGTCCATCTCACCATCTCCTGTCCTTGCTGGTACCGAGCAACGGCCTCAATCTTGCCGCGATCGCCTCGCGCGCCCTGAAAATCCGCGACCGGACGGTGCCGATCGGGCAGTTCATGATATTGGCGATATCCTCGTAGCTCAGCCCCTCGATTTCACGTAACGTAATCGCCGTTCTCAACTCCTCTGGCAACTCCAGCAGCGTTTGGTTCACGGTTTCCGCGAGCTGCCGGCTCGCGAGCTCGTCCTCCGGCGTGTTCAGATCGCGCAACTGATCGCCATCTTCGAAGCCTTCCGCCTCCTCGCTGTCTATCTCCGTCGTGGTCGGCGCCCTTCGTCCCATCGCCACCAGATAATTCTTGGCGGTGTTGATACCGATCCGGTACAGCCACGTATAAAACGCACTGTCACCGCGAAACGCCGGCAGCGCCCGGTAGGCCTTGACGAAGGCCTCCTGCGTCACGTCCTCGACCTCCGCCGGGTCGCGTATGAAGCGCGACAGCAGCCGTGCGAGCTTGCGCTGGTACTTGCTGACCAGCAACCCGAAAGCATGCTTCTCTCCGCGCTGAGCGCGTTCGACCAGCTGCTGATCGATTTCGCGATCGCCCATCGTGCCCGTCCCTGACCTTGTAATTATTATCCAAGCGAGCGGCTGAACCGGCTGGACAAAGCGCAGAGTATACCCGCTCGTCCGCCGCCCGCGGAACGCGACGCCCGATCGTTATTCCACTGACAGGGCAGGGGAAAATTAGTTCACACGGGATTAGGGGTATCCCCACCCTCCCTCCCCGGCGTTCCTATGACCCTAACGATGGGCCCCTGGATCAGGTGCGCAACCCCTCGGAAATCAGGTAGCGATCCAGGAGGTCGAACAGCCCCTGGATCGCGAGCGCCATGGCCGCCGCCGGCACCGCGCCCGCGAGCAACAGGGCGTGGTCGTTCACCGCCAGACCGGCCACGATGCGCTCTCCATAGCCGCCCGCGCCGATGAAGGCGGCGATGGTGGCGGTGCCGACATTGATTACCGCTGAAGTCTTGATGCCGGCGAGCATGGTGCGGGCCGCGAGCGGCAACTCGATCCGCATGAGCCGGGTCACGGGCGACAGCCCTAGAGCCAGCGCCGACTGCTTGAGCGCGGGCGATACACCGGCGAGCCCGGTGTAGGTGTTGCGCACGATCGGCAGGAGCGAGTAGAGGATGAGCGCCACCACCGCCGGCAGCGTCCCGATGCGATCGAGCGCGGCGATCAGGAAAGCGAGCAGCGCGAGCGCCGGTATGGTCTGGAGCACGCCGACTCCGCCCAGTATCCAGTGGCGCACGAGCGGGGCGCGCTCGGCCCAGATCCCGAGCGGCACGCCGGCCAGGACGCCCAGCGCGAGGGAGACGAAGACCAGCAAAAAGTGCTGTCCGGTCAGCCGCCAGAAATCTTCCCCAAAGAGCGCGCCGGTGAACGTGCGGCCGTCCCGCTCCGCCGGCGTCGCGCCGGGGCCGGCAAGGTACTCGTCCGCGATCCTGGAAAACGGCTGCGCGGAGAGCTCCGCTTGCGCGTTCATCACCGTCATCTGCTGCGGCGTGATGCGGCCCTGCAACTGCTGCAGCGCGTGCCAGGTTTGCGGGAAGCGCTGCGGCAGGTCGCGCCGGTACACCAGCACCGCGTCGTAGGCAGGAAAAAACCCGCGGTCGTCCTTCAGCACCCGCAGCCGGTAGCGGACGATCTTGGCGTCGGTGGAATAGGCGTCGATGACATCCACCTGCTCCCCGGCAAGCGCTTCGTAGGCCAGCCCATGGTCCAGGCCCCGGGGCGTCGCGTACGGCAACTCGTAAGCGGATTTCAGGGCCGGCCAGCCGTCCCTCCGGTTCAGAAACTCCTGCGACAGTCCGAGCCTCAGGCGCGGGTGGGCCCGCAGGTCGGACAGACTGGCGATACCGAGCTCTGCGGCGCGGGATTCGCCCATCGCGAGCGCGTAGGTATTGTTGAAGCCGAGCGGCACGCCGGCCGCCAGGCCGTGGGCGGCGAGCAACCGGTCGAGCTCGTCGAGCGCAGCGCCACGCTTCAAGTTGAGGAGCTCGAAGGCAATGGTGCCGGTGTATTCGGGGTAGACGAGTATCGCGCCGCTCCTTAAGGCGGCGAACAGGATCGCGGTATTGCCCAACCCCTGCTGGTGCGCGGCGCGCGCTTCCCCCGCCCGGTCTATCGTGCGAGTGATGATCTCGCCGAGTATGTAGGATTCGGTGAAGCGTTTGGAGCCCACGTTGACGGTCGGCTGGGCCAGACCCAACACGGGCAGCAGCAGCAGCGGGAGCAGACGCAGCGGGGAACGCGTCATCGAACCGCAGTATGGCTGAATCCCGGTGGCGCTGGCAAAATAAGAGTTTCCCCCCGGGTGCTCCCGACCGATGCCGCCGCGCGATTATCCCCTCGACCCGTTCTGGATGCCCTTCACCGCCAACCGGCAATTCAAGGCGGCGCCGCGTATCCTGGTTTCCGCGAAAGATATGCACTACATCGCGGAGGACGGCCGCCGCATCCTGGACGGCACGGCCGGACTGTGGTGCGTGAATGCCGGGCACTGCCGCCCGCGGATAGTCGAAGCGATCCAGCGCCAGGCCGCGACGCTCGACTATTCCCCGCTCTTCCAGATGGGGCATCCCGGGGAGTTTCGCGCCGCCGCGCTCGTCACCGGGCTGGCGCCGGAAGGCCTCGATCGCGTGTTCTTCGCCAATTCGGGTTCGGAGGCGGTGGATACCGCGCTCAAGATCGCACTGGCGTGCCACCGCGCCCGTGGCGATGGGCATCGCAACGTGCTCATCGGCCGCGAACGGGGATATCACGGGGTCGGCTTCGGCGGCATATCGGTAGGCGGCATACCGGCCAACCGCAAGGCATACGGCAGCCTGCTTCCCCGCGTCGATCACCTGCCGCATACCCATGATCCGGAGCGCAACGCCTGGAGCCGCGGGCAGCCCGCCTGGGGTGCGCATCTCGCCGACGAGCTGGAGCGGATCGTCGCCCTGCACGACCCCTCCAACATCGCGGCCGTGATCGTGGAACCGGTCGCGTGCTCCACCGGCGTGCTCGTTCCGCCCCGGGGTTACCTCGAGAAACTGCGCGCGATCTGCGACAGGCACGGCCTGCTGCTCATCTTCGACGAGGTCATCACCGGCTTCGGCCGGAGCGGCGCCGCCTTCGCCGCTCAAACATTCGGCGTAACGCCCGACATGATCACGTTTGCCAAAGGCGTTACCAGCGGCACCGTTCCGCTCGCCGGGGTGGTGGTGCGGCGCGGGATCTACGAGGCGGTGGTCGATGGCGCCGCGGAAGGCGTGGTCGAGTTCGCCCACGGCTACACCTACTCGGGGCATCCGCTCGCCACGGCCGCGGCCGAGGCGACGCTCGCGCTCTATCACGAAGAGCGGCTGTTCGACCGGGCACGCGAGCTCGCGCCCGCCTTCGAGGAGGCGGTGCACGGCCTGAAGGGCGCGCCGCACGTGATCGACATCCGCAACTTCGGCCTGATGGCGGGCATCGAGCTCGAGCCGCTGCCGGGCAAGCCCGGCGCGCGCGGCTACCGGGTATTCCTCAAATGCTTCGAAAAAGGCATCATGACGCGGGTCGCCGGCGACATCATCGCCCTCTCGCCCCCGTTGATCATCAGCAAGCAGCAGATCGACGAACTCGTCGGAACGCTGGGCTCGGTGTTGCGGGAATCCCGCGGGAATTGACGCCGTCAGACGCGCTGCATGTCGCGCGCCCGCGCATCAATGAGGCAGTGATCCACCCACTCCGCCGTCAGTTTTTCCTGCACCGAGTTCTGGCGCAGTCGCGCGTCGAGCGCCGCCCAGTCCACAAGATCGAGCGGCTGGTCCTGGTTGAAGCAGGAGAAAACGTAGCTCACCTTGCCGGTCGCCGGGTCCACGTGCGGCTGCAGGCATTGCGCGCAGATCTCCTTCATCATGCACTGCATCGGCGAATTGATGGAGCCGAGTCCGACGTGACCGGGCTTCAGGTACGGCTCCAGCACATCGCGCCGCGCGCGCGCCACCGCCGCCATCATCCGGTCCGAGCCGATGGCGATGATTCTGTCCGCGACCTGGAACGGAATGGACGGCTCGCCGAGCGCGCCGCTCGCATAAGCGTGCATCCCCTGCACGATGGTGCCGACGAAGCTCCGGTCTTGCGGACGGTCGGGCGTAAAGCCCGGCTCCTCGTCGCAGCACCACACTACGACATCGGCGGCGGCTTCGATCTCGGAGATCTTGTAACGATCCATCATGTGCTTGTAGCCGGCGAAATAGAGCACCCGGCTGCCGGCCTTGCGCATCGCCTGTCCGATAGAGAACAGTACGGCGTTGCCCAGTCCGCCGCCCGCGAGCACGACGGTTTCCTGCGCCGGTATATCGGTCGGCGTGCCGGTCGGCCCCATCAGCACCACCGGCTGGCCCGGCTTGAGCGTCACGCACAGGTCCGAGGAGCCGCCCATCTCCAGCACGATGGTCGAGATGAGTCCCCGCTCGCGGTCCACCCAGGCGCCGGTGAGCGCGAGGCCCTCCATCGCGAGCCGCGTGCCATCGGCGCCCGCTGCGTCCGTTTCGTAGTTCTGCAGGCGGTAGAACTGCCCGGGCCGGAAGCGCCGGGCGGCCAGCGGCGCCCGCACCACGACTTCCACGATCAACGGTGTCAGCCGCACCACTTCCTGCACCGTCGCGCGCAACTCATCGTTGAGACGGGCTGCGAATTCCCGGTCACCGAGCTTCGTCGCGGGGAGCGCGCGCTCCAGCACGCGGCTCACTACCGGGTAGCCCTGCTTGGCGCTGCCGATTGCTTTCACGACATTGCCAGAGTACGACGGATGTACGTCGCCGAAGTAGCTCAAGGTGCGGCCAGCGCCATGATTTGATAGTAATACATTGATTTTATTAGGTTTTGAAATTGCCTTCTCGGGCGTCACCGGTGTGCCGTCCTCATTGCTCGCCTGGAAGTAGCGGCCATCGAGCTTGAAGCGGGCGGCGTCCTCGCGCGCGAGCACGGTGTTCGGTTGAGTGCCCGCCGCGATCAATATCGTTTTCGCCGGCAGCTCGGTCCGGCCCGTTTCCAGCCACTTCCCGTCCTCGGAGCGCTGTTGCACCGATACCCGCAGCGCGCGCGCGTGACCGTGTTCGTCCACTTCCACCGCCAGCGGAGTCAGCCCCTCCGCGAAGCGTATGCCCTCCTCCATCGCCTTCTGGACTTCTTCGTGGTTCAACGTGTACGACGGGCTGTCGATCAGCCGCTTGCGGTAGGCGATGGTGACTCCGCCCCATGATTGCAGCAGTTCCAGCACATGCGGTTCGCGCCCCTCCGCCACCGCGCGCATGCGCTCGCTGCGTATCGCGCGCGCATGGGCCAGCCATTCGTCAGCGATTCCCCGCTCCTCCTCGCTCCATGCGACGCGCGCGGCGGTCTCGCCATGCTCGCGGGCAAGCTGCTCGTAGCGCTTCAGGAATTTCTCCACCTGCAGGGGATAGTAGGCGAGCGCTTCGGTGGCGGTGTCGATGGCGGTCAGCCCGCCCCCGACCACCACCACGGGCAGCCGCAACTGCATGTTCGCGATCGAGTCAGGCTTCGCCGCGCCGGTGAGCTGCAGCGCCATCAGGAAATCCGAGGCGGTGCGCACGCCGCGCGCGAGCCCGTTCGGCAGATCGAGCACGGTCGGCCGGCCGGCGCCGATCGCGAGAGCGACGTGGTCGAAGCCCATCGCGAACGCCTCGTCGGCCGTCAGCGTGCCGCCGAAACGCACGCCGCCGTAGAGCGCGAACTCGCGCCTGCGCTCGAGCAGCAGCCGCAGTATCTTGAGGAAATTCTTGTCCCAGCGCACCGTGATGCCGTACTCCGCCACGCCGCCGAAGCCCGCCATGACGCGCCGGTCCAGCGCCTCGTGGAGCTCGCGCGAGTCGCGCACCGGCTGAAACGGCGCTTTGACCCCGTGAGGATCAACGCCGGACAGCCCCGCCGGCAGCGGCTCGATCTTGAGGCCGTCGATGCCGACGACGGTGTGCCCCTCGTTCATCAGGTAGTGCGAGAGAGCGATCCCCGCCGGGCCCATGCCGGCCACCAGCACCCGCTTGCCGCTCGCCGGCTTGGGATACGGCGAGCGCAGATTGAGCGGGTTCCAGCGCGTGAGCAGCGAATAGATCTCGAAACCCCACGGCAGCCCCAGCACGTCCTTCAGCGTGCGGGTCTCGGCCTGGGGTATGTTGACCGGCTCCTGCTTCTGGTAGATGCACGACTTCATGCAGTCGTTGCAGATGCGGTGGCCGGTCGCCGCGACCATGGGATTGTCGACCGTGATGATGGCGAGCGCCCCGATCGCGAGCCCTTCGGCCTTCGCCTTGTGGAATTCGGAAATTTTCTCCTCCAGCGGGCAGCCGGCGAGCGTCACGCCGAACGGGCTTTTTCTGAACGATGCCGCGCCCCGCCCCGCGGCGCCTTTCTCCGGCAGTCCCCTGGAGCACGAATCCTTGCCCTGCTCGTGGCACCAGATGCAGTAGTTCGCCTCGTCGAGCGCGCCGGCGAGATCGGTGCCGGGATCGGTGAGCTTGAAGCCGAAGCGCCGGCGCAGGTGCCCGGGCCCCAGGCTGTGCGTCGGGTATCCCTTCGACGCATCCGTAGTGATCGGCACCAGATGCCGGGGATCGAGCTTGTGCGGCGCCTTGAACAGCACGCCCGCTTCGCGGCGCTCTTTTCCGGCCTCCGAATAGGCCGCCCATGCCGCATAGCGCAACGCGGTATCGAGCCGCGCGGCATTCCGTGCTTCATCCCCCTGCCATGCGGTGACGTGGCGCGCGTAGGCAAGCTCGCTGAACGGCTCGCCGAACGCCTGCGCGAGCTCGCGCTCGAGCGCGGGGCCGTCGAATCTTTCCGCCTCCTGCGCCTTGTGCTTGTGCATCGCCTTGCGCTGCACGAACAGGCGCTTGACGCTGTAGAGCGGCGCCAGCTCGTGGTGCCGCGCGGCGAGCGCGGCGACTTCCGCCTCGATGCCGAACAGCCGCGCGACGAAATCATCGAGATGCGGCGCCAGCGCCAGCAACAACTCGGACTCCTCTTTCGGCGCCAGCCGCTGGGGCCCGGCGCGGGCGCGCACCAGCCGCTCGCGCAGCGCGGCATCGTTCCGCGCGAGCCCGGCGAGGAAACGCTCGTCCAGGCGCACCAGCCCCTCACGGCGATAGAGATCGTCGAAGGTGAGGCCGTATTCAGGAACGGGTATCGTGCTCGCAGCCAAAATGATCGCCCGGCGCAGTGAAAATCGGAAATTATATCAACTGCTTGGAGCCCGTTTCATAACCTCGCGTTCTATCCATATGCGCCGCCGGCCGCCGTGGAATGAGCATTTTGTGAGATAATTCAACGTGCTGCGAACGAGGCTCCGGGCGATCCCGTCACCATGACCCAGACCCAGCGCATCCTGAAATGGTTGATGCTGGTGGCGCTTGCCGCACTGTTGAGCTATTTCGGCGTGCGCAGCTATCTCAGTCCGGAACTGCTGTTCGGCTTCGCGAATTCCTTCACCTGCTGAGTCCGGCCGTCAGCTATCGGCTGTCAGCTTGCCGTTCTGCGGCCTGCACGGTATTCGCGATCAACATCGCCACCGTCATCGGCCCGACGCCGCCCGGCACCGGCGTGATCCATCCGGCGACTTCCTGCACCGCCGCGAAGTCCACGTCGCCCGCGAGTTTGCCGTCCGGCAGGCGATGAATGCCGACGTCGACCACCGCCGCGCCCGGTTTCACCATGCCGGCGCTCACCAGTTTCGGCCGGCCCGCGGCCACCACCAGGATGTCCGCGCGGCGCGTGTGACCCTCGAGATCGGGGGTCCTGCTGTGGCAAACCGTGACGGTGGCGCCGCGCGCCATCAACAGCAGCGCCATCGGTTTGCCGACGATGGCGCTGCGTCCCACCACGACCGCCTCGCGGCCGTCGATCGCGACGCCGGCGTGTTCGAGCAGCGAGACGACGCCTGCGGGCGTGCATGGCTCGAACAGGGGGTGGCCGGCAAGGAGCGCGCCCAGACTGCGCCAGGTAAAGCCATCCACGTCCTTTTCCGGCGCTACCGCCCCGGCGGCGAGGGCGGGATCCCAATGCTTCGGCAGCGGCAGCTGCACCAGGATGCCGTGCACGCCCGGATCGCGATTGAATTTATCCAGCATCGCCAGCAGCCGTTCCGGCGGGCAATCGGCGGCCAGCGCGTGGACTTCGGACCGGATGCCGACCTCGTTGCAGGCCCGCACCTTGTTGCGGAGATAGATGGTCGAGGCGGGATCGTCGCCCACCCGCAGCGCGGCCAGCCCCGGCCGCACGTTGCGCCGGCCGAGCGCGGCGACGCGCGCCTTCAACTGCGAGTAAATCCCGCGGGCGACGGCCGCTCCGTCGAGCCTGATCGCCGTCATCGCGCCGGTGTTTCCTCCAGCACCTGGAAGAATATTTCGTCCTGCTTGATCATGCCGAGTTCGCTGCGTGCCCGCTCCTCCACCGCCTCCATTCCCACCTTGAGATCGCGCACTTCGGCGTCGAGCGCGTTGTTGCGCGCCTGCAGGCGGCGGTTGGTCTCGCGCTGCGTGCGAATCAGCTGGTCGACCTCCCACACCCTCAACCAGCTGCCCCTGCCCAGCCACAGCGGGTACTGGATCAACAGGATCAGGGCGGCGAGGGTCAGGGCCAGCAGTTTCATCGCCCCGTCATCCCTCACTTCAACTGGTAGAACGCCCCCCGGCCCGGGTAGCTCACTGTCTCGCCGAGGTCTTCCTCAATGCGCAGCAGCTGGTTGTACTTGGCGAGCCGGTCCGAGCGCGCCAGGGAACCGGTCTTGATCTGCAACGCGTTGGACGCCACCGCGATGTCGGCGATGGTGGTGTCCTCGGTCTCGCCGGAACGGTGCGACACGACGGAAGTATAGCCGGCGCGTTTCGCCATTTCGATGGCGGCGAAAGTCTCGGTCAGCGTGCCGATCTGGTTGACCTTGATGAGGATCGAGTTGGCGACCCCTTTGTCTATGCCCTGCTTGAGGAACCGGGTGTTGGTCACGAACAGGTCATCCCCGACCAGCTGCACCTTCCTGCCCAGGCGCCGGGTCAGCAGCTTCCAGCCGTCCCAGTCGTTTTCCGCCATGCCGTCCTCGATGCTGATGATCGGATATTTCTCGACCCAGCCGGAAAGGTAGTCGACGAACTGCTCGGCTTTCATGGTGAGCCCTTCCGAGGCCAGCGTGTACTCGCCGTCCTCGAAGAACCCGGAGCTCGCGCAATCGAGCGCGAGCGCCACCTGCTCGGCGGGCCGGTAGCCGGCGGCCTCGATCGCTTCGAGTATGATCTTGATCGCGGCCTCGTGCTTGGGCAGCCGCGGCGCGAAGCCGCCCTCGTCGCCCACCGCGGTGGAGAGGCCGCGGCCGGAGAGCAGCTTTCTCAAGGCATGGAACACTTCCGCGCCGCAGCGCAGCGCCTCGCGAAATGACGCCGCCCCCACCGGCACGATCAGGAACTCCTGCATTTCGAGGCTGTTATCGGCATGCGCGCCGCCGTTGATCACGTTCATCATCGGCACCGGCATCGCCATCGCCCCCGCCCCGCCCAGGTAGCGGTGCAGCGGCAGCCCCGATTCCTCCGCCGCGGCCTTGGCGACCGCCAGTGAAACGGCGAGGATCGCGTTCGCCCCCAGCCGCGACTTGTTCTCGGTGCCGTCGAGATCGATCAGCGTCCTGTCAACAAAGCTTTGCTCGGTAGCGTCCACGCCGATCACCGCCTCGCAGATCTCGGTATTCACGTTCTCGACCGCTTTCAGCACGCCCTTGCCGCCGTAGCGGCCGGCGTCGCCGTCCCTCAGCTCCACGGCCTCGCGGCTGCCGGTGGAGGCGCCGGAGGGAACGGCAGCGCGCCCCATCACGCCGGATTCCAGCAGCACGTCGGTCTCGATGGTCGGATAGCCGCGCGAATCCAGTATCTCTCTTGCAACCACGTCCACGATCGCACTCATCGTTGTTTTCCCGTAGCCACTGTTCCACGTCGTTCGACTTTCACAGCAGATCCTCGGCGAAACCACGCCGCTTGACCATCTCATCCAGGCTCTTCAACGTCTCCAGCAGCGGCTTCATCAGCTTGAGCGGCCAGGCATTGGGGCCGTCGGAGGGCGCCTGGTCGGGATCGGGATGGGTTTCCATGAACAGCCCGGCAACGCCGCTGGCTACGGCCGCCCGCGCCAGCACCGGCACGAATTCGCGCTGGCCGCCGCTAACCGCGCCCTGTCCACCCGGCAACTGCACGGAGTGCGTGGCGTCGAAAACAACCGGACAGCCGGTCTCGCGCAGGATCATCAGCGAGCGCATGTCCGAGACCAGATTGTTGTAGCCGAACGAGGCGCCGCGCTCGCACACCAGGATGTTGTCGCGTTGGCTCGCCGATTTCGCCTTTTCCACCACGTTGATCATGTCTCCGGGAGCGAGAAACTGGCCTTTCTTGATGTTGACCGGCTTGCCGGTGGCGGCCACCGCGCAAATAAAATCGGTTTGCCGGCAGAGAAATGCGGGGGTCTGGAGGACATCCACCGCCGCCGCCGCGGCGGCGATCTCGTCGGCTTCGTGCACGTCGGTCAGGACCGCCACGCCGACCTTCTTCCGTACCTCATCCAGAATCTCCAGACCTTTATCCATCCCCAAGCCACGAAAGGATTTTATGGATGTGCGGTTAGCTTTGTCGTAGGACGATTTGTAGATCAGCGGTATCCCCAGCCGGCCGCAGATCTCCTTCAATTCCCCGGCCGTATCCATGGCGAGCTGGCGGGATTCCACGACGCACGGGCCCGCGATCAGGAACAGCGGCTGATCCAGCCCCACCTCGAAGCCGCACAGTTTCATCGCCATGACCGGATTCAGGCGATGCTTTTCAACCGCCCGGCGTCCCCGGTCCTTTCAGCCGGCTCGGATCGGGCATTGGCGGTGGCGGCCTGGATGAACGCCTTGAACAGCGGGTGGCCGTGGCGGGGGGTCGAAGTAAACTCCGGATGGAACTGGCAGCCGACGAACCAGGGATGGCCGGCCAATTCGACCATCTCGCACAGCCCGTCCTTTGCCGATATCCCGCTGCGCCTGAGACCTGCCTCCCGGATCCGCGGCAGATAATGGTTGTTGACTTCGTAGCGGTGGCGATGACGCTCGGTGATGCGTTCCGTGCCGTAGGCCCGCCACACCACGGAATCCGGCTCGAGCCGGCATTCCTGGCCGCCCAGGCGCATGGTGCCGCCGAGGTCGGATTGCGCGTCGCGGCGCTCGATGCGGCCGTCGCGATCCTGCCATTCTGTGATCAGCGCCACCACCGGATGCGGGGTATCCGCGTCGAACTCGGTGCTGTGCGCGCCCGAGAGCCCCGCCACGTTGCGCGCAAATTCGATCACGGCCAGCTGCATGCCGAGGCAGATGCCGAGGTACGGGATGCCGTTTTCGCGCGCGTAGCGTATCGCCCTGATTTTGCCCTCCACTCCGCGCCGGCCGAAGCCTCCCGGCACCAGGATCGCATCCATCGCCCCGAGGGACCCTGTGCCGCCCTTCTCGATCCCTTCGGAGTCCACGTAGTTGATCTTGATCTTCGCGCCGGTATGGATGCCGGCGTGGATCAGCGCCTCGGTGAGCGACTTGTAGGACTCGGTGAGGTCCACGTACTTGCCCACCAGGGCGATGTTGACCGCGCGCTGCGGGTGCTCCAGGGCGTAGACCAGCTTGTCCCAGCTGGAGAGATTGGCGGGCGGCGGGTCGAGTCCCAGCTTGCGGCACACGATGTCATCGAGCTGCTGCGCGTGCAGCACGGCGGGTATCTTGTAGATGCTGTCCACGTCGATCGCGGAGATGACCGCCTCGACCGCCACGTTGGTGAACAGCGCGATCTTTTTACGTTCATCCTCGGGCAGCGGCCGGTCGGCGCGGCACAGCAGCACGTCGGGCTGGATCCCGATCTCGCGCAACTCCTTCACCGAATGCTGGGTCGGCTTGGTCTTGATCTCCCCCGCCGAGGCGATGTAGGGAACGAGCGTCAGGTGTATGAAGCAGCACTGTTCCCGCCCGAGCTCGATCGCCATCTGCCGGATGGCTTCCAGGAACGGCAGCGACTCGATGTCGCCCACGGTGCCCCCGATCTCGACGATCGCCACCTGGGCCTCGCCGGCCCCGCGGCGGATGAATCGCTTGATCTCGTCGGTGATGTGGGGAATGACCTGGACCGTGCCGCCGAGATAGTCGCCGCGGCGCTCCTTCTTGATGACGCTCTCGTAGATCTGGCCGGTGGTGAAGTTGTTGCGCTTCGACATCTTGGCGTCGAGGAAGCGCTCGTAGTGGCCGAGATCGAGGTCGGTTTCGGCGCCGTCCTCGGTCACGAACACTTCGCCGTGCTGGAACGGGCTCATGGTCCCCGGATCCACGTTGAGATAGGGATCCAGCTTGACCATCGAGATCTTGAGGCCGCGCGATTCGAGGATGGCGGCGAGGGAGGCGGCGGCGATGCCTTTGCCCAGAGAGGAAACGACCCCACCCGTGACAAAGATGTATTTCGTGGTCATCGCATAAGCCGACGGTTTCGCAATTTTATCCTAAAACGGAGCCGCGTCCAATGACTTGCGCGCCAGGCGGCGGGCTCAGACGCCCTTTCCCTTCGCGGCCTCCTTCGCGAGGTAAAGCCAGGTCTCGACGACGGTGTCAGGGTTGAGCGACAAGCTCTCGATGCCCTCCTCCATCAGCCACTTCGCCAGGTCCGGATGATCGGACGGTCCCTGGCCGCAGATGCCCACGTACTTTCCGGCCTTGCGGCAGGCCTGGATCGCGAGATGCAGCATCTGCTTGACCGCCGGATCGCGCTCGTCGAAGGCATCGGCGATGATGCCGGAGTCGCGGTCCAGCGCGAGCGTCATCTGGGTCATGTCGTTGGACCCGATCGAGAATCCGTCGAAATGCTCCAGGAATCGATCGGCCAGGATGGCGTTGGCGGGAATCTCGCACATCATGATGATTTTTAACGCATTATCGCCACGCTTCAGGCCGTGCCCGGCGAGCAGCTCCACCACCCGCTTCGCCTCGTCCAGCGTGCGCACGAACGGCACCATGATCTCGACGTTGGTGAGCCCCATTTCGTCGCGCACCTGCTTCAGCGCGCGGCATTCCAGCTCGAAGCAGCTGCGGAACGAGCTCGCGAGATAGCGCGAAGCGCCCCGGAAGCCGAGCATCGGATTCTCCTCGCGCGGCTCGTATTTCGCGCCGCCCGCGAGGCTCGAATACTCGTTCGACTTGAAATCGGAGAGGCGGACGATGACCGGCTTGGGCCAGAATGCCGCGCCCAGCGTGGCCACGCCCTCCGTGAGCTTCTCCACGTAGAACGTCACCGGGTCCGGATAGCCCGCGCTGCGCTCTTCGACCGCAACCTTGATATCCATGGGCAGGTCGGGATACGCCAGCGCCGCCTTGGGATGCACGCCGATCATGCGCGCGATGATGAATTCGAGCCGCGCCAGTCCCACGCCCTCGTTGGGCAGGCGCTGGAACTCGAAAGCCAGCTCGGGGTTGCCGACGTTCATGGTGATCTTTAGCGGCGGCTTCGGCATGCTGGAGAGCGAGAGGTCGACGATCTCGACCTCGAGCGCGCCCCGATAGACGAAGCCGGTATCGCCTTCGGCGCACGATACCGTTACCGGGCGGTCGTCCTTGAGCACCTGCGTGGCGTCGCCGCAGCCCACCACCGCCGGTATGCCCAGCTCGCGCGCGATGATCGCGGCGTGGCATGTCCGGCCCCCGCGGTTGGTGACGATCGCCGCGGCGCGCTTCATCACCGGCTCCCAATCCGGGTCGGTCATGTCCGTCACCAGCACGTCGCCGCTGCGCACCCGCGACATT
>JACOVL010000053.1 GCA_016177355.1 Betaproteobacteria bacterium
ATTAACTCGCTTGACGTATGTTTCGTCGTGCGAGCATTGGTACATTGAGATTCCGCGAACGCACCCAATAAAAGCTGCGCCGCGGACCCCCAAAAACCAGGTGCCCACACTTATCGGCTGTAGATTGTTAAAGAGCGTTGGTAGCGGGGATAGGATTTGAACCTATGACCTTCGGGTTATGAGCCCGACGAGCTGCCAGACTGCTCCACCCCGCGCCCGGGTTAGACTTGGAATTATAACGGGTTAGAGGGTCCGGAGTCAAACCATTTTCAACCCGTTTTTTCAGCGGCCTATGGCTTCCGCCGGGCGGTGGCGCCGGAAATGCTCCGTCAGGTGCTCCATGCTGACGTAAAACGTGGGAGTCACATAGAGCGTCAGCATCTGGGAGAACACAAGGCCACCGACCACTGCAACACCCAGCGGCTGTCGCATTTCCGACCCGGTGCCAGTTCCAAAGGCCAGCGGCAATGCTGCGCAAATTGCCGCCAAAGTCGTCATCATGATCGGGCGGAAGCGAATCAGGCAGGCCTCGATGATCGCCTCTTGCGGCGGCAGCCCCTTCTCACGCTGCAGCTGCAAGGCGAAATCCACCATCATGATGCCGTTCTTTTTCACCAGTCCCACCAGCAGAATGATGCCCACGAAACTGAATATGTTCAGTTCCATGCCGAACAGCAGCAGCACCAACAGCGCCCCGAAACCCGCGAAGGGCAGCGCGGTCAGTATCGTGACCGGATGGGCGTAATGCTCGTAGAGGATGGCGAGCACCATGTAGATCACGAGAATTGTGATCAGCAGCAGGATCGGCAGTGTCCGGAACGCATCCTGAAACGCCTTGGCGCTGCCCGCCATCTTTGCAGATACCCCGCTGGGCAGTGTTTCAGCCGCCATCTGCTCGAGGCGCGAAACGGCGTCGCCGATCGAGGCGCCGGGCGCCAGGTTGAAAGACATGACGACAGCGGTCAACTGACCGTAGTGGCTCACCGACACCGGGCCAACGCCCATGCTGACATCGGCCACTGCGTGTATCGGCACCATCCGGCCGGTGCTGGACTGCACGTAAAGGGATCGCAATGCGTTGATGTCCCGCTGGAAGCGTGGTTCGAGTTCCAGCAGCACCAGGTACTGGTCCGTGGCGCCGTATAGCGTGCTGATCTGGCGTCCGCCATACGCGTTGTACAGCGCGGTTTCAATCTGTTGCGGCGACACGCCCAAAGCCGCTGCGCGATCGCGGAGGATATTGATCGAAATCTCAGGGTTGCGGATCTCCAGGTTGGTGCTGACTTCCCGAAGAAAGTCGGATTTCCGCAACTTCGTTTCGAGCTCCTGAGCTTCAGCGTAGAGCGTTCTCAGATCCGACCCCTGCAACACCATCTGATAATCGGCATTGCCGACCAGGCCTCCGATGTTGATCGACGGCGGATTGTTCATGAACACGCGCAGGCCCAGCGCCCCTCCGGCAAACGGGCGGCGCAGTTCCTGAATCACCTGGTCGGCGGTCAGCTTGCGCTCAGCGCGCGGCTTGAGACGCACGATCAACCGGCCGAGGTTGTCTCCAGTGGTGCCCCCGGTGCCCTGCCCGGCTGTCGACATGACGGCCTCCACATCGGGGTGCTTCCGGACGACCTCTGCGGCCATGCGTTGCCGCCGCTCGAGTTCGGAGAAGGTAATTCCTTCCGGCGCCCGCGTGTTGCCAAAGATGACGCCCGTGTCCTGCCGCGGGATGAAACCCTGCGGAACCAGCTTGTATATGACCCCTATCAACACCAGAAATACGGCCGAACCAAGGAGCATAAGACCCCGGTGCCGCATGGTCCAGCGTAACGTCGTTCCATAGAAGTCCCGCGATGCATCGAATGTCCGTTCGAAGAACTGGTACACGCGGCCATGGTTGTGGGTGGTCTTCAGCAACCGGCTGCACATCATCGGCGTCATCGAAAGCGCGACTGCCCCGGATATCAGCACCGCGACCCCTATCGTGACGGCGAATTCACGGAACAACCGGCCCAACAGGCCTTCCATGAACAAGATCGGGATGAAGACCGCCGACAGCGAAATCGTCATCGACAGCACGGTGAAGGCGATTTCCTTCGAGCCATCCAGCGCCGCGCGCATCCGGTCCTTGCCCATTTCCATGTGGCGCGTGATGTTTTCGAGCACCACGATTGCGTCGTCCACCACGAACCCGACGGCGAGGATGATCGCCATCAACGACAGGTTGTTGAGGCTGAATCCGAGCAGATACATTGCCGCAAAAGTGCCGATAACAGACGTCGGCAGGATCAACGCGGTGATGATGGTGGACCGCGCATTGCGCAGGAATGCGAGTATCACCAGCACCACCAACATGACCGACAGCAAGAGATGGAATTCCACCGCGTTAATCGACGACTTTATGAATTCAGAACGGTCGTTGACGACATCGATCTTCACGCCCGGCGGCGCATCACGCTCGATTTCGGGGAACAACGCCTTGACCCTGTTGACCACCTCGACCGTGTTGGCTCCCGGTTGACGGAAAACTCCGAGCCCGATATTCCGTTCACCGTTCAGCCAGCTCTTGACCCGCGCGTTCTCGATCCCGTCTTCCGCCCGGCCGATGTCCGAAAGCCGCACGGGCATGCCGTCCTGATACGCGACAATGAGGTCGTTGAAGCCGCTGGCGCGCTCGAGCTTGCCCGAGGATTTGACCGTGAAACTACGCGCGCTGCCCTGGAGCACGCCGGAAGGGAGATTGCTGTTTGCGTTCTGGATCGCGCTGACGATCTTGTCCAGCCCCAGGCCGCGCTTCGCCAGCGCCTCAGGGTTGACGTAGACGCGTACAGCGTACTTTTGCGCCCCGAAAACTATAACCTGTGCCACACCGTTGACCGTGGACAGCCGCTGCGCGATTTGCGTCTCGGCGAATTCGTGGAGCTGCTGAAGCGGCAAAGTTTTCGCACTGACCGCCAGGAAGATGATCGTGAAATCCGCCGGATTGACCTTGCGCAATGTCGGAGGATCAATACCATCCGGCAGCCTGCGCATGGCCTGCGAGATGGCCGTCTGCACGTCCTGGGCCGCCGAGTCGATGTCGCGCTCCAGGCTGAATTGCAGCGTGATGCGCGTCCTGCCGGTGCTGCTGACCGAATTCATGCTGTCCACCCCGGGGATCTGGCTGAACTGGCGTTCCAGGGGGGTGGCGACCGTCGAGGCCATGATTTCCGGGTTGGCTCCGCGCAACTCCGCGTCAACCCGGACGGTCGGAAAATCGACACTGGGCAGCTCGTTCACCGGCAAGACCCGGAAAGCGAACAGCCCGAAGATGAGGATGGCCGAAACTATTATGGTCGTTGCGACCGGCCGTTCAATGAAAATTTTCGAGAGATTCATGGCCACTAACCCTTTGATTTTGCCTCGGGTTTTCCTTCGTCCTTGTTGCCGCTTTCGTCTTGCTTGCCCTTGCCTTTCTTGCCCTTGCCTTTCCCTTTTTCGCCCGAGCCTGCTCCTTCCGCGCCGGCCAGCCGCACCGTTGCGCCCTGCTCCAGGGCCTGCGGGATCTCGGTAATCACCCGGTCTCCCGCCTTGATACCCGATGCGATGACGACTTCATTGCCGATCTGTCGCGACACCTTGACCGGTTGCACCAGCACCTTGCTGTCCTGGTCAATCAGATAGACATAACTTCCCTCCTGCCCCGGCTGGACCGCGGCCTCCGGAACCACCACGGCCTCGGGTTCGATCCTGAGGACGACGCGAACGTTGGCAAACTGGCCCGGCCACAGGATTTCCTCCTTGTTCGAGACGCGGGTCTTGAGCAGGACCGTGCCGGTCTGCGGTGTCACGGTGTTATCGATGAACACCAGCTTGCCCTCGGCCGCCGCCGGCCCGCTCCGGTCCAGCAGTATCTCGATACGCATGTCTTTTTCATTCTGGTTGCGGCGGATTTCCTCCAGCTGCCGCTCCGGGATGCTGAACGACACGATAATGGGATCGGTGCTGTTGATCGTGACGAGCGGCACCCCGCCGCCCGCAGTGGGCACCAGGTTGCCCGGCTTGATCGCCAGCGTCCCGGTGCGCCCGGCAATCGGCGAGTGTATGCGGGCGAATTCGAGCTGGATGCGCGCTTGCTCCAGCAGCGCGCGGTCGGCGGCGGCGATAGCCTCGAGTGATTTGGTCGAAGTTACCGCGACATCGAATTCCTGACGCGTGATGAATTCGCGCTTGAGCAACGGCTCGAGCCGTTCCTGTTGCACTTTTGCGTTCTCCAGTTGAGCCATGTCGCGCGCCAGTTGCGCCTGCGCCTGCCGGTACGAGGCCGCGAACGTTCTCGGGTCAATCTGGAACAGGAGTTGTCCGGGCTTGACCAAGTCGCCCTCTTTGAACAGAACCGACTGCAACACGCCGGAAACCTGTGCCCTGATCTGCACGCTGTGCTCGGGCTCGACCGTCCCCACCGCCTCGATCAGGACCGGCATGGGCTTCACCACCGCGCTCGCCGTCTTGACAATCAGCGTGCCCCCGCCTTTACCCTGGCCTTTGCCCTTCGCCTTGCTTTCCGGCGGCGCCCCGCTCGCCGACTGCTGCCAGTACCAGTAACCGCCCGCCGCCACGGCGCTCAGCACCACAAACACCAACAGCATCGTCAATCGTTTCATTTTTTATCGCTCGCCAAGGCCAGTATGTCGCTCGCGCCCATGGAGAAATTGAGCCGCGCCAGCGCCGTGAACCAGTCGAGGTAAGACTGGATACGTTGCACACGTGCACTGGATTCGTCCTGCTGCGCTGTGATCAGATCCAGAATACTGCCGAAGCCGGCCTGGTAGCGCGCGAGCGTCGCCTGGGCAGTCTGTTCCGCGGACCTGACCTGCGCTTCCGTGCTGGCGATGCCGCTGACAGCGGTCTGCAGGTCAAAATAGGCTTGCCAGACATCGAGTTCGGTCTGCTTGTAGAGCGCGTCGCGGGCGGCTTCTGCCTGTTGAGCCTGGGCCTCGGCCTGCCGGATCTGATAGGTATCCCTGAACCCCGAGAACAGCGGGATACGCAAATTAAACGTGAGATTGAACGTGTTTGCCCCCGGGCGGTTGTCAAATAAAGTACGCGCGGTGTTTCCGGTGAACTCGATCGACGGCAATCCCGCTTTGGCCGTCGCGTTCGCGGCAGCTCGGGCGGCGCGCGCCTGCGCCTCGGCGGCAACCAGATCAGGGCGGGTGGATTTAGCACGTTGCAGAAAACCGTCGATCGATTGCACGATTTCATGCGCCCGTGGAGGAGCCGAAAGCACCTGCACCTGGAGAAATTGATTTACCGGCAGGCCGACCGCCGAAGCGAGTTGCCCCTTCGCCTTCTGCAGGTCGCCCCTGCCGCGCGTGAGATTGAGCTGCGCCTGCGCCACCGCGGTCTCGGCCCTGTACACATCAGCCACCGTCGCCAGCCCGGACTCCCGGCGCTTCTGTGCGGCCTCAAGTGCGGTTTGATTGTTTTTCAGGGACATTTCATTTGTTTTCACCAGCGCATCGATACCCAGCAACTGATAATACGCATGCTCTACCTGGAATATCACATCCTGCAGTACCCGATTCTGCGCAAGATTCGCCGCCAACAGGCGATACTCCGCGGCCTCGACTTGGTCCGCCCGCGCTCCGAAATCGAATAGCACATAACTCAGGGCGAACGACGGGCCATAGCGGGTTTGCGCGGGCCCCAGCGCTCCCGTGTTCGACGAGACGTTCTGAAGGCGGGTTCTGTTGAAATTCGCGGTAAGCTGCGGCAGCAGATCGGCCTGCTCGATGCCGACATTGGCCGCCGCGGCCCGCGCCGCATACCAGGCCTGGCGGGTTTTAGGATTGTTTTGCAGCGCGAACTCGGTGAGTTCCGGCAACGACAGCGGGCGCGCAGAATCGGGAAGCCGGGCGCTCGGCGCTGCTTTCACTTCCGGAAGGGGAAGAGAGGATTCCCATTTGAGGTGAGGCGCAGGAGACATATAGCGCCCGGTACCGAAGGGGTCCATGCCTTCCGCGGCAGGCACGGCAACGACGGGAAGGATCAATCCCGTCAATCCCAGCATGGCCGCAACCCGCTTCAGATCCGCCGTGTACCGAGCCAGAAAATACCCCTCCAGAACCCGTAGATAACCGCTGCGGCCGGGTTCCCCGAATGGCGTTGTTGTTTACCGGCGATTGTTAAGCGGAAAATCGTGAGTCGCAGAATCATAGCACAAAGCGTTCCGGGAATGCATGCTAACCTCTTGCCTTGATTGGGAAAGATCCATTCTCTTATGCATAGACCCAGAGTGCTGCTGCGGTTCCCCGTTGTTCCGCTCATCCTGCTCGCGTACGCGTTCGTTCGTGCGCCGCTTCCGGTCCTGGCACAGACGATCAACAGCCAGCAGCACGCGTTCAAGGTGGTTAACATCGTCGAGGGCCTGGAGCATCCGTGGGGCCTCGCTTTCCTGCCCGATGGCGGCATGCTCGTCACGGAGCGGCCCGGCAGGCTGCGCACCGTCAGGGACGGCAGGCTCGATCCGCAGCCGGTCGGCGGACTCCCGGCCATTGCCGCTCACGGACAGGGAGGGCTGCTCGACGTCGCGCTGCACCCCCGCTATGCGGAAAACGGTCTCGTCTATATCTCGTACGCGGCGCGCGGCGACGGCGGGGTCGGCACCGAGGTCGCCCGCGGCAGGCTCGCCGGCCACCGCCTCGAGAACGTTCAAGTCATTTTTCGCCAGCAGCCCAAAGGCAGCACTGGGCGGCACTTCGGCTCGCGGCTGGTGTTCGACCGCGAGGGCTATCTCTACATCACGCTTGGCGACCGCGGCGAGCAGCAGCGCGCCCAGCGCCCGGATGACCACGCCGGCTCGGTGATCCGGTTGTACGACGACGGACGCGTACCGAAGGACAATCCTTTCGTCGGCAAGCCGGGATGGAAGCCGGAAAAGTACACGCTGGGCAACCGCAACATGCAGGGCGCGGCGTTGCACCCGCAAACCGGCGCGCTGTGGACGCACGAGCACGGGCCGCAGGGCGGCGATGAGATCAACGTGATCCGGGCGGGAGTCAATTACGGCTGGCCGGTCATCACTTACGGCGTGGAGTACGTGGTCGGCACCAGGATCGGCGAAGGCACGCACAAGGCCGGCATGGCGCAGCCGCTCCACTACTGGCTGCCATCGATCGCCCCTTCGGGCATGGCGTTCTATACCGGGGACAAATTCCCGCGCTGGCGCGGCGATCTTTTCGTCGGCGCGCTGCGTGATCAGATGCTGGTGCGGTTGAAGCTCGACGGCGAAAAAGTGGCCAAGGAAGAACGCATGCTGAAAGGCGTTCTGGGACGTATCCGCGATGTGCGCAATGGCCCCGACGGCCTGCTCTATCTCCTCACCGATTCGCCCCGGGGCGTGCTGGCCCGGCTCGAACCTGCAGGAAAGTAGACGCTGCCGGGTCGGGTCAGGCAGCCGCCCGCCGCACTTCTTCGACCGGCTCGGGCTCGGACGCAGGCTTGGGCTCTTCCGCCGCCGGCGCTTGCGAATGCACTCCCGCCGTTTCAACGAGCGCACCGAGATCGTCGAGCGCCGGCAGCTCGTCGAGTGAGCTCAGGTTGAGATCGTCGAGAAAGGCCCCGGTCGTCGCGAACAACTCCGGGCGCCCGGGCACCTCGCGGTGCCCCACGACGTCTATCCAGCCCCGCTCTTCCAGGGCGCGGATGATATTGGTGGATACCGTGACGCCGCGGATATCCTCGATGTCGCCGCGCGTGACCGGCTGCTTGTAGGCGATGATGGCGAGTGTTTCCATCACCGCGCGCGAATAGCGCGGCGGCTTGAGCGGATTCAGGCGCTCGATGAACGGCTGGTACTCGGGCTTGGCGCGGAAACGCCAGCCGGAAGCGACATGGACGAGCTCGACACTCCTGCCCTGCCATTCGCCGCGCAGCTCCTCGAGCACCCGGCGCAGCGTGTCGCCGGACACCTCCTCGTCGAACAGCTTCTTCAGTTCGGAAAGCGGGAGTGGCTCCTGGCTGGTCAGCAAAGCGGCCTCGACCACCCTTTTTATGAATCCGGCATCAAGCGCTGAGCGTTCCATTTGTCCCCGTGTCATTCCACGGCCGCAAGATGGCCGCCTTTCAGTTTGACGTAAATCGGCGCGTAGGCCGCCTGCTGCACCAGCTCGACCAGGCTCTCGCGCGCAAGCTCGAGTAGCGCGAGGAAGGTCACTACCAGCACCGCGACGCCCTGCGCCAGATCGAACAGCTCCGTGAACTCGATGTAACGCGCCTCCTGCATCCGGCGCAGTATGCGGCTCATGTACTCGCGCACCGAGAGCTGCTCGCGGGTGATGCGGTGATGGCGGTTAGCAGCCGCTCGCGTGAGCAGCGCGAGCCACGCCGCGCGCAGGTCGGCGGCGTTCAGCTCCGGCAGCCGTTCGGCGACGGCTTGGTCGAACAGCACCTGCACCAGTGAGAAATCGCGCCCCGCCTGCGGCAGATCGTTGAGGCGCTGCGCGGCCTGCTTCATCCGCTCATATTCCAGCAGCCGCCGCACCAGTTCCGCGCGCGGGTCCTCTTCGAGATCTCCTGCAGCCGGGCGCGGCAGCAACATGCGCGACTTTATCTCGATCAGCATCGCGGCCATCAGCAGGTACTCCGCCGCCAGCTCGAGCGAGCGGGTGCGCATCATCTCGACATATTCGAGGTACTGTGCGGTGAGCTTCGACATGGGGATGTCGAGCACGTTGATGTCTTCCTTGCGGATCAGGTACAGCAGCAGGTCGAGCGGCCCCTCGAACTGCTCGAGGAAGACCTCCAGCGCATCCGGCGGGATATAGAGGTCCTGCGGGACCTCGAGCATCGGCCTGCCGTAAACCTTGGCGACGGGGGCGGTGTTGGCCGCTTCGACCATCACGGCAACCCTCTGCGGGGGTGCAAATCGGGAAAAACGGAAATCCTGGGGGGGAGTTCGCCTGCCGGCTCAAGAAATCGGCCGGTCATTGCATGCGGACCAACGGCCTGCTTGCCGCCGCCCTGCGAAGGCGATGCTGGCATCGGCTTATTCTACATCAAAAAGCGGCGGCGGGCCGCTGTTTCAGCTGTAATCGAGGCCCATCGCCGCCCGCACCTCGCGCAGCGTGTCCTGGGCCAGCTTGCGCGCCTTCTCGCAGCCGTCGGCGATGATGCTGCGGACCAGCGTCGGGTCTTCCAGGTACTTCCCGGCCCGCTCGCGCATCGGCTTCTGCTCCTCCAGCACCGCCTCGATCACCGGCTGCTTGCACTCCAGGCAGCCGATGCCGGCGCTGCGGCAGCCTTGCTGCACCCACTGCCTGCGCTTTTCGTCGGAATACACGAGGTGGAACTGCCAGACAGGACACTTCGCGGGATCGCCAGGATCGGAGCGCTTCACGCGCGCCGGGTCGGTCGGCATCTGGCGTATTTTCCGGGTGATGCTCTCGCCATCCTCGCGCAGCCCGAGGGTGTTGTCGTACGACTTGGACATCTTCTGCCCGTCGAGCCCCGGCATCTTGGAGGCCCCGGTGAGCAGCGCCCGGGGCTCGGCCAGTATCACCTTGCCGCCGCCCTCGATGTAGCCGAACAGCCGCTCGCGATCCCCCATCGGCAGGTTCTGCGCCTCTTCCACCAGCGCGCGCGCCGCGGCGAGCGCTCCTGCATCGCCCTTTTCCATGAACCTGGTGCGCAGCTGGCGATAGAGCCTGGAGCGCTTGGCGCCCAGCTTCTTGATCGCGGTCTCCGCTTTCTGCTCGAAGCCTTGCTCGCGGCCGAACACGTGGTTGAAGCGGCGCGCGACCTCGCGCGTGAACTCGACGTGCGGCACCTGGTCCTCCCCCACCGGCACCTGATTCGCGCGGTAGATCAGGATGTCGGCGCTCTGCAGCAGCGGATAGCCGAGGAAGCCGTAGGTCGAAAGGTCCTTGTCGGAGAGCTTCTCCTGCTGGTCCTTGTAGGTCGGGACCCGCTCCAGCCAGCCGAGCGGCGTCACCATGGACAGCAGCAGGTGCAGCTCGGCGTGCTCGGGCACGCGCGACTGGATGAACAGCACCGCCTGCGCCGGGTCAACACCCGCGGCGAGCCAGTCGATCACCATATCCCAGACGTACTGCTCGATGACTTCCGGCGTGTCGTAGTGCGTCGTCATGGCATGCCAGTCGGCGACGAAGAACAGGCACTCGTATTCGTGCTGCAGCTTGATCCAGTTCCTGAGCACGCCGTGGTAGTGGCCCAGGTGCAGGGTGCCGGTGGGGCGCATGCCGGACAGAACGCGGTTCGCGAACATATTTTCAGGCCATTTTATCAGGTGGGAGAGTACAAATAATATCTTTAAGATTCAATGTAATATATCAACATCCTCAAGCATGATATCAAATACCGGGGCGGCACGCGAATCCGCGGCGGTCATGACTTCGTGGCGCGGGAACTGGCGGGTCCCTACGCTATCGGGCCGCAGGGAACGGCCGCGTTCAGCCATCGCTTCAGGCCGGTTCTATATAATCGGAGCCATCCGAACGGCCCGGAGGAGGCCTTGAATCGGAATCAGAAAATCGCGCTGGCGATAGCGGCAGCCAACCTGCTCCTGATTCTGCTGTTCCCGCCCTACGACCAGTACTCGATCGCCAACATCAAGGTGCCGGTGTTCGCCGGCTTCAACTTTGCGTTCGCCGCGCCCCCCTACGGCGAGATCAACACCGCCGTGCTGACGCTGGAAGCGGCGGTGGTGCTGATCAATGCCGGCATCGCCTGGCTGCTGCTGCGGGACGGCGCCCCGGCCGCGGCAAGGCGCAAATTTGGTTTCCAGAACGCGACACTGGCCTTCACCGGCGCCAACCTCGTCCTGATGCTGCTGTTCCCGCCGTTCGAATCGGTATTCGCGTTGACCAACGCCACGCTGCCGACCTTCGAGGGGTTCTACTTCATCTTCAGCCGGAAGCCCAGCCACGTCATCGTCACCACCCTGCTCTACATCGAGGTGATCTTCATCCTCATCAACGGCGCCCTGTTCTGGCTGATCTTCAAGCCCAAGACATCGCAAGAGCTCGCCGCGGAACAGGCGCGGGATCTGGCCGAGGCGATGCAGAAGAAGAAATAAGCTAGGCGGTCTTCTGGCGCAGGCGGCTTTGCGCCGGAACGTGCTGCGTCAGGAATTGCATCTGGTCGGCGAGGATGCGGCGGTTGGTGAGGATCAGGTACTCCGCCCGGTTCGGCACGTACGGAAGGTAGATCAACTCCATGCCCGCCCGTTCCGGCGTGCAGTTGCCCTTGTGCTCGTTGCAGGCGCGGCACGCCGTCACCGAGTTCATCCACGTATCCTTGCCGCCGCGGGAGAACGGGGTCACGTGGTCGCGCGTCAACCGGGAAATCGGGAACATTCCCCCGCAGTAGGCGCAAAGCTGACGGTCACGGTGGAACAACTCGCGATTGTTGAGCGGCGGTACCTGGCTGAACGCCTTCATCGCCATCGCCTTGCCCTTGATCGCGATGATGCTCGAGGCGGTGATGCTGGAGCGCTGCCCGGTCAAGCGGCTCATGCCGCCGTAGACCGTGAACGCGTGTTCACCCGTCACCCACGCGACCTGGTCCTTGGCGTAGTAGTAGCAGGCATGCTGCCAGCTGATCCAGCGGTGCGGTATGCCGTGGGTATCGAGCGTGAGTACGAGCGGATGGCCGCCGCGCGATGCCGCTTGCTGTTCGAATACGATGTGCATCTGTCGGGTACTATGGCTCGGTTCACCGGCACTGCCGGTGCAGAGCACAAATTTACCAGATTTTTGAATTGGTGGCAGTTTTTACTGTCCCCCCGGCCACCAGGCATAGTGCGCCGCAGCGCAGCAAGGTATAATCCGTCCCCGTGTTAAATCTCCCACAGCACGGCTGCCGGCGACGGTGACCACGGCCGGCAACGATCCCCGGCCGGGCGCATCCGGCGCCGAAACGTCTTTTTCCGCGCTCGGGCTGATATCCCAGTTGACGCGCGCGGTCGCCGACCAGGGCTACGAGGAACCGACGCCGATCCAGGCCAAGGCCATCCCCGCTGTCCTGCAGCGCCGGGACGTGATGGGCGCGGCCCAGACCGGGACCGGGAAGACGGCAGGCTTCGCACTGCCCATCCTGCAACTGCTGGCGCCGCAGGCCAGCATCAGCCCTTCGCCCGCCCGGCACCCGACGCGCGCGCTGATCCTCACTCCCACGCGCGAGCTCGCGGTCCAGATCGAGGAAAGCGTGCGCAACTACGGCAAATATCTTCCGCTGCGCACGACAGTGGTATACGGCGGCGTGGACATCGGCCCGCAGATGAAGATCCTGCACGGCGGCATCGAGATCCTGGTCGCAACCCCCGGCCGCCTGCTCGACCATCTGCACCAGAAGAGCGTGAATCTCTCGCGCGTGGAAATCCTGGTGCTGGATGAAGCCGACCGCATGCTGGACATGGGCTTCATACCCGACATCAAGCGCATACTCTCCGTGCTGCCGCCGCAGCGCCAGAACCTGCTGTTCTCGGCGACCTTCCCCGATGAAGTGCGCAAGCTTGCGAAGGAGCTGCTGCGCACGCCGGTGACGATCGAGGTTGCGCCGCGTAATGCTCCGCCGGATCTCGTTTCGCACCAGGTCCACATGGTTCCCGCCGCGCGCAAGCGCGCACTGCTCGGTCATCTCGTGCGCAGCCGCGACATGCGCCAGGTGCTGGTGTTCGTGCGCATGAAGCGCGACGCCAACCGGCTCACGCGCGAGCTGGTGCGCGACGGCATCAACGCGACCGCCATCCACAGCGACCGCACCCAGCGGGAGCGCATGCAGGCGCTCGAGGACTTCAAGCAGGGCAAGGTGCCGGTGCTGGTTGCGACCGATATCGCCGCGCGCGGTCTCGACATCGAGCAACTGCCGTTCGTGGTGAACTACGAGCTGCCCCACACTCCCGAGGATTACGTGCACCGCATCGGCCGCACCGGCCGCGCCGGTCTGCCGGGCGAGGCGATCTCCCTGGTGAGCCCGGAGGAGACGAAGTCCCTGGAAGACATCGAACGGCTGCTCAAGCGCAAGCTGCCGCGGGCGGCGCCGGCCGATTATCGCCGGGAAAACCCCGCCGAACCGCGCTCGCACCGGTCGAAGACGCCGCATCCCGCAAGATCGCACCCCGTGAGGCCGCATCCGCCCAGGCAGCAGCCCGCTGCGCGGCCAGCTTCCCCGCCCGGCTTCGATTTCAGCAAGCCATACGAGCCCGCCGCCTCCGCGAAGACACCGGTGCCCGCGGTTCCTCCTCCGCACCGCCACCGCCAGCAACGCCCCACCGCCGCGCTGCTCGGCGGCCTGCCTGCCAAGCGCGAACCCCACAAGTAGAGGAGTGATGAAGTGATGAAGTGACGGAAAACGAGCCAATCGTCACTGCGTCACTTTTTCACCTCGTCACCCGCTTTAAAGCATGGAAGCGCTGAGCGTCCCCGAGCTGCTGCTCTTCGGCATCGTCATCATCCTGTCGTACGCCATCCGCGGCGGCGCCGGTTTCGGCGGCGTGACCGTGCCGTTGCTCGCGCTGATCCTCTCGCTCAAGGTCCTCGCGCCGATGGTCGCGTTCCTCGGGCTGGTTTCCTCGCTCGCCATCCTGCGCCACGACCTGCGCCACGTCGTGTGGCGCGACTTGTGGCGCATCATGCCGTGGTGCGGCGCGGGGGTCGCGGCGGGCCTCTATTTCTTCAAGACGCTCGACGCCCGCACGCTCGGGCAGGCGCTGGGAGCATTCGTCCTGGCATACGGCCTCTACTCGTTGTGGACCACTTTTCGCGGTCCGTGGGAAATCCGGATGCCGATGCGCGTGGTCACGCCGGTTGCCGGCACGGCCGCGGGATTCGTGGGCACGATATTCGGCTCCAACGCAGGCATGTTCTTCGCCATTTACCTCGACCTGCTCAAATACGCCAAAAACGAATTCCGGGCGACCGTCGCCGCCATTCTGCTCGGCCTCGGCGTCCTGCGCGTATCGGGCTACGTCGCGGTCGGCGCCTACGACCGCGACGCGCTCATCGCGTGCGCTGCCGCGCTGCCGCTGATGGGGCTGGGCGCCTATCTCGGCAACCATCTCCACGCCAACCTCGACCAGGTCATGTTCAAGCGCTTCGTCGCGGCGATCCTGATCGCGAGCGGCGTGCCGCTCGTCCTGCGCTAGACTCGGGCTTCATGAAGACCGTTACCGCCGGACAATTGAAGGATATGCTGCACGGCGGCGGGGAAATCGCGCTGCTCGACGTGCGCGAGGCGGGCCAGTTCGGGGAATCGCACCTGCTGTTCGCCACGCCGCTGCCTTACAGCCGCCTCGAGCTCGATATCACCACGCTCGTGCCGCGCCGGTCCGTCCGGATCGTGCTCTGCGACGACGGCGCATCGGGCGTGGCTGCGCTTGCAGCCGGGCGGCTGCAAGCCCTGGGATATGAGGATACCGCGCTGCTCGAAGGCGGCAACCCGTCATGGTCGGCGGCGGGTTACGGGCTCTACAAGGGCGTCAACGTGCCGAGCAAGGCGTTCGGCGAGCTGGTGGAACATGAATACGGCACGCCGCGCATCACGGCACAGGAACTCGCCCGCATGAAGGCCGCGGGCGAGGACCTCGTGATCCTCGACGGACGCCCGTACTCCGAATACAACAGGATGAACATTCCGGGCGGCATCTGCTGCCCAAACGCGGAACTGCCCTACCGCGTTTCGAGCATGGTCGGGAACCCCAAGACGAAAATCATCGTCAATTGCGCCGGCCGCACGCGCAGCATCCTGGGGGCGCAGACGCTCATCAATTTCGGCGTGCCGAACCCGGTGTACGCGCTGGAGAACGGCACCCAGGGCTGGGTGCTCGCCGATTTCGAGCTCGAGCGCGGGGCCTCTCGCAAGTATCCGGAAAAAGTAGATGAGGCGGTCTTGCCCGCGTTGCGGGTGGCCGCGAATAGCCTCATGGAGCGCCATGGCGCCGGGACCGTCACGGCGAAAGACGTGGCAGCCTGGTTGCGCGACCCGGGCCGCTCGACTTACCTGCTCGACGTGCGCACGCCCGAGGAATTCGCGGCCGGCTCGCTGCCCGGCGCCGTCCACGCGCCGGGTGGCCAGCTCGTCCAGGCAACCGATCAATGGGTGGGCGTGCGCAATGCCCGCATCGTTCTGATCGACGGCGAGGACGTGCGCGCGCCCGTCGTCGCGAGCTGGCTGAGACAACTGGGCTGCGATGCGTACGCGCTCGCGGGCGGAATCCGTTCCGGGCTCAAGGGACGGCCGGCCGCGAAGCCCCGCCTGCCGGTCTTGCCCGGGGTCTCCGCCGCGGACCTGAAGCGCGCGCTGGATGCCCGTGCCTGCCCGGTGTTCGACCTGGGCGCGAGCATGGCCTTCCGCAAGGCGCACATCCCCGGCAGCCGCTGGAGCATCCGGCCCCGCCTTGCCGCCGCGGCGCGGAACACGAAAGGCGCCGTCGTGCTGGCCGCGGACGACGCCGATGTCGCGCGCCTCGCGGCAACCGATCTCATCGAAGCGGGGATGAAGGACGTGAAGTTGCTCGACGGCGGCATCACCGCCTGGAACCGGGCGGGCTACCCGACGGAATCGTCATCCGATACGCCACCCGACGCCGAGTGCATCGACTACCTCTTCTTCGTCCACGACCGGCACGCCGGCAAGCGCGCGGCGATGCGGCAGTACCTCGCGTGGGAGACCGGCCTCATCGCCCAACTCGACGAGCAGGACCGCAACGCGTTCCGCGTCGGCGCGACGCGACGGTGACGGGATTGCCCGCGGGTTGACGCTAGTTGACGGTCAACTTGAGATCGCGGACGACCTTCCCCCACTTCTGGTGCTCGACCTTCAAGAACTCTCCGAAGGTCGCGGGGTCGGTCGCGACGATATCGGTGCCCACCCGGTCGAACGCGGTCTTGATCTCGGGCGTCTGGAGCAGCTTTGACACTTCCTGGTGCAGGCGCTTGACGGCGACCGCCGGGGTGCCGCGCGGCACGAGCAACCCGGTCCACAGCGCCGCGTCGTAGCCCGGGATGGTTTCCGCGATGCTGGGAATGTCCGGCAGCTCCGGCGAGCGCTTCGCGGTCGTCACCGCGATGATGCGGAGCAGCCCCGCCTTGTGCTGCGGGAGGATGCTCGAGAGGCCGAGGCAGCCGATCTTGACCTGGCCGCCCAGCAGGTCGGCGCGCACCGGCCCGCTGCCCTTGTACGGGATGTGCACGATGTTGATGTTGGCCATGCTGGCGAACATCGCCTGGAACAGGTGCATCGCGCCTCCCTGGCCCGAAGAAGCGTAGTTGTGCTTGCCGGGCTCCTTCTTCGCCAGCGCAATCAGGTCTTTGACCGATTTGACGCCCAGCGAGGGATGCACTACCAGGCCGTAGGGCTGGCTGCCGATCTGCATGACCGGTGCGAAGTCCTTCTGCGCGTCGTACGGCACCTTCTTGTACAGATTCGGCACGATGGCGTGGGGCGACCCCGTGGCGAGCACCGTGTAGCCGTCGGGAGTCGACTTCGCGGCGATATCCGTCCCGATCATGCTTCCCGCGCCGGTGCGGTTGTCGATCACCACCTGCTGGCCGAGAACGTCGGGCAGCTTCGCCGCGACGATGCGAATCACGACGTCGGTCGAACCGCCCGCCCCGAACGGAATGATCATGCGCACCGGCTTGCTGGGATAGGGCTGCGCGAACGCCGCTCCCGCCGCAACCAGCCATCCCCCTGCCATCCAAAGCAATGAGCTGAGAAAAATGCGTTGCATGTCTCCTCCTTCTGGTTTTATCGGCACTAGTCTAGCGTAGGCGGCGGAAATCCCCAAGTGGTTCCCCCTGTCCCGCGACGGGCCCCTTGCCCGCACCGCATGGTACCATCGGACGGAATACCCTGAGGAGGCAACATGAGCGACAGCCCCACACCCATCCGCTTCACGGGGGCCCTTGGAACCCGGCTCGCCGCCCGTCTCGATTCGCCGCCCGGAGAACCCCTCGCATTCGCGCTGTTCGCGCACTGCTTCACTTGCTCGAAGGACACGCTGGCGGCCTCGCGCATCAGCGCGGCGCTCACCGCGCGCGGGATCGCGGTGTTGCGCTTCGACTTCACGGGGCTGGGCGGCAGCGAGGGTGATTTCGCCAACACCAATTTTTCATCCAATGTCGCCGATCTGGTCGCCGCAGCCGCCTGGCTGAGACAAAACCACAAGGCGCCGGCCATCCTCATCGGCCACAGCCTGGGCGGGGCGGCGGTGCTCGCCGCTGCGCGCGAGATTCCCGAAGCAGCCGCGGTCGCGACCATAGGGGCGCCTTACGACCCCGGCCACGTCAGGCAATTGCTGGCCCCGGCCATCGCGGAGATCGAGGCCGCCGGCGAAGCGGAAGTGGACCTTGCCGGGCGCAAATTCCGCATCAAGAAGCAATTCCTCCAGGACATCGGCGGCCGGGAGAGCCGCGACGCGATTGCGTCTCTGCGCAAGGCGCTGCTCGTCTTCCATTCGCCGCGCGACACCACCGTGAGCGTGGACAATGCCGCCCGGATCTTCATGGCGGCGAAGCATCCCAAGAGCTTCGTTTCGCTGGACGACGCCGACCACCTGCTGACTCGCAAGGAGGACGCCCACTACGTCGCGGCGGTGCTCGCGGCATGGGCAAGCCGCTATATCGGCGCGCCGGTCTCGGAAGTGGTCATTCCGACACGGTTGACGGACACGGCGTAATATTCC
>JACOVL010000052.1 GCA_016177355.1 Betaproteobacteria bacterium
AGCCGGTGCACGGCTCCGCCCCGGACATCTACGGCAGGAAGATCGCCAACCCGATCGGCCAGATCTGGGCCGGCGCGATGATGCTCGACCACCTCGGCTGCCCCGAAGCCGGCGCGGCCATCGTCAAGGCGATCGAAAACGTCCTTCAGGAAGGGCCGAAAACGCCCGATCTCGGCGGGAAAGCCTCGACCTCCGACCTCGGCAAGGCCGTCACCGCGGCCCTAGGTTAGGGCCGCTCCCTCACGCGACGCCGACCCCGGCGAGCGCCAGCGCGCCGAGCGCAGCGAACAGGGCCGCGGCCGCAAGCCGCACCCACTTGAGCGGTATGCGGTCGGCGAAGCGGTGCGCGAACACGACCACCGGCGCGTTCGCGAGCAGCATCCCGGTAGTGGTCCCCAGCACGACCGCGGCGAGCGCGTGGTACTGAGCCGCGAGCACCACCGTCGCGATCTGCGTCTTGTCCCCGATCTCCACCAGGAAGAATGCGACGCAGGTAATCGCGAATACTCCCCAGCGCCCGCGCTGCTCGTAACCGTCCTTGAGCCGGTCGGGCTTGAGCGCCCATGCCCCGATCGCGATCATGGAGAGCCCTACCGTCCAGCGCAGCGTTTCCGCCCCGAGTTGCGCGCGCACCCATTCGCCGGCGAGCGCCGCGAGCGCGTGGTTGGCAAGCGTCGCCAGCGCAATGCCGGCGACGATCGGAAGCGGTTTGCGGAAACGCGTGGCGAGCAGCAGCGAGAGCAGTTGCGTCTTGTCGCCGACCTCCGCGATTGCAACGATCAGCGTTGACATGAGAAAGGCGGTGGTCATGAGTCAGAACGCGGCGACGCAGCCGTCCGAGCGCGGGTCGGCGCCGCCTTCGAGCACGCCGTTCGCATGGCGCACGATGGCGCCGGCGTGGCCCATGACCTCGTCGTACTCGCCCAGCACCTCCATGACGTGGCCGCGCCGCGCAAGGTCGGCGACGATCCTGGGGCTGAAGCGGGATTCGAGCTTGAGCGAGTCGCTCGCCTGGCCCCAGGTTCGCCCCAGCAGCCAGCGCGGCGCGGCGACCGCCGACTGCGGGTCCATGCCGAACACCGCGATGCGCGTGAACACCGCGCTCTGCGTCTGCGGCTGGCCGTCGCCGCCCATCGTGCCGTAGACCATCGTGCGCCCGTCGCGGAACACCGCGAGCGCCGGATTGAGCGTGTGAAAGGGCTTGCGCCCCGGCCTGAGGCTGTTGAGCGCGCGCGGGTCGAGCGCGAAGCTGCAGCCGCGGTTCTGCCAGTTGATGCCGGTCTCCTCCAGCACGACGCCGCTGCCGAACTCGTGGTAGAGGCTCTGGATCATGCTGACGGCGCGTCCCGCCCCGTCCACGACGCCCATCCACACCGTGTCCGCGGGGCCCCCGCCCGCGCCCCACGGCGCGGCCCTGCCGCGGTCTATTTTCGCCGCCAGCGCCCGGATGCTCTTCGGCGCGAGCAGCGCCTGCGCCTCGACCGTCATGTAGGCCGGGTCGGTCACATGGCGGTCGCGCACGCCGAACGCCTGCTTGGCCGCCTCCACCGCGAGATGCACGTAGTCCGCGCTGTCGGGGCCGCCCGTGCCGGTTCCCAGAACGTCGAGCATCCCAAGAATCAGCAGCGAAACAACCCCTTGCGTCGGCGGCGGCAGGTTGTAGACCGTGCCGAGCGAGTGCCGGAGCGCGAGCGGCGTGACGGGTTTCGCCCGGTGGCGCTCGAGATCCTGGAGCGTCAGCGGGCTGCCGGCGGCGGCGAGATCGCACGCGATTGCCCGCGCCAGCTTGCCGCGGTAGAAATCATCGAGTCCGGCGCGCGCGAGGCGCTTCAGCGTCTCCGCCAGGCGCGGCTGCCTGAACCGGCTGCCCGCCGCCGGCGATCCCCCGCCCGGAAGGAATGTCCCCCTGAAACCAGGTTGCGACTCGAGCTCGCCGCGCTTCGCCGCGGTGGTCGCGGCCTGGCTGCGGGTCACCGCGACGCCGCGCTCCGCATACTCGATGGCGTCGGCCAGCAGGCGCCCGAGTGGCAGCCGCCCGCCCCATTTGCGTGAGACGGATAGCGCGAGGTCCCAGCCCGAGACCGTGCCGGCGACGGTGTTGGCCGCGACGCCGCCGCGAAACGGGATGGCTTCAGTGATGCCGCGCGCGGCGTACCACTCGATCGAGGCGGCGCGCGCCGCGGCGCCGCTGGCGTCCATGCCGCGCGGCGCGCCGCGCCGGCCGCGGAACAGCCAGAACGAGTCGCCGCCGATGCCGTTCATGTGCGGGTAGGCGACCGCGATGGTGGCCGCCGCCGCGACCATCGCCTCGAGCGCGTTGCCGCCCTCGCGCAGCACGCCGAGCGCGGACTGCGCGGCGAGCGCGTGCGGCGCGACCGCCATGCCGCGCGTGCCGCGGACTGAATGGATCATCCGCTGATTCTACGCGAGCTTTACCAACCGATGGCCTTCGGCAGCCACAGCGCGATCTGCGGGAAGAAGAACAGCAGCACGACCCCGAGGATCTGCATCGCGACGAAAGGGATCACGCCGAGGTACATGTGGCGCGTGGTGATCTGCGGCGGCGCGACCCCGCGCAGGAAGAACAGCGCCCAACCGAACGGCGGCGTGAGGAAGGAGGTCTGCAGGTTGACGCAGATCAGCATCGCGAGCCACACGATGTCCACGCCCTGCTGCACGAACACGGGAAGGAACAGCGGCACCGCGATGTAGCTGATCTCGATCCACTCGATGAAGAAGCCGAGCACGAAGATGAGCAGCATCAGAAACCAGATGTCGGCGTTCACCCCGCCCGGCAGGAACTCGAACATCGCGTGGATCAGGTCCTCGCCGCGCAGGCCCCGGAAGGCGAGCGCAAACACCTGCGCGCAGATCAGGATGAACATCACCATCGCGGTGATCTTGGTGGTGGCCTGGACGGTCTCCTTGAGCACCCGGTACGACATGCGCCCGGCGAACGCGGTGACCAGGATCGAGCCCAGCGCGCCCATCGAGGCCGCCTCGGTCGGCGCCGCGACGCCGGCGATGATCGAGCCCAGCACTGAAAGGACAAGGAGCAGCGGCGGCAGGACGACCTTGAAGAATTTGATCCACAGCTCCCGGCGCGGCAGGGCGTCGCGCTCATCCTGCGGGACCGCCGGAACCATCTCCGGACGCACCATGCCGAGGATCACGATGTAGGTGCAGTAGATCGCGGCGAGCATCAGCCCCGGCATCAAGGCGGCGGCGAACAGCGTGCCGACCGAGAGCTGCAGGATGTCGGAGAGCAGGATCAGGATCAGGCTCGGCGGGATGATCTGGCCGAGCGTGCCCGAGGCGCAGATCGCGCCGCACGCGACGCCGGGGTCGTAGCCGCGCCGGATCAGCGTCGGCAGCGTCAGCAGTCCCAGCGTGATGACGGTGGCGCCGACGATGCCGGTGGTGGCGCCCATCAGCACGCCGACGCCGATGATGCCGAGCGCCATGCCGCCCCTGAGCCCGCCGGCGAGGTGCCCGACCACGTCAAGCAGATCCTCGGCGAGCCGCGACTTCTCGAGCATCACGCCCATAAAGACGAACAGCGGGACGGCGAGCCACTGGTAGTTGCTCACGACGCCGTAGATGCGCGCGGGCAGCAGGTTGAAGAGGCCTCCGCCGAAGCCGAGGAAGCCGAAGGCGAAGCCGGTGGTGGCGAGCGTGATCGCCACCGGCACGCCCGCCAGGAGCAGGGCGAAGAACCCCGCCAGCATCAGGATGGCGAGGATTTCGTTGCCGCTCACGATAGTAACAGGGGGCTCGGGCCCCTTCCCAAGATACAAGGAGCCTTCCCGGGCCCCCCGTTACCCCCCTGACGCAACAGCAGAGGGTGTCTCATGACTTGCCCTTTAACTTCTCGATGCAGCCGATCGCCGAGGCGATGCTTTGCGCGAGCAGCAGCGTGAACCCGATCGGGATCAGCGACTTGATGAGGTAGCGGTGCGGAATCCCGCCCGGGTCGGGCGAGCCCTCGTTGATGACGTACGCCTGCTGCACGTAGTGGAGCGATAACCAGATGACGAGGATGGAAAGCGCGGCGCAGAGCAGCGCGGACAGGAGGTCGACGCGCACTTTCGTGCGGCCGGTGAACTTCGCGTAGAGGATATCCACGCGCACGTGCTCGCCGTGGCGCAGCGCGTACGACATGCCGAACAGGATCAGCGGCACCAGCAGGTGCCACTCGAGCTCCTGCGCCCACACGGTGCCGGCGCTGAAGAGGTAGCGCAGCAGCACGTTCGCCGCCATCAGCGCGACGATGACGAGCGCGATCCACGACGTCCACTGGCCCACGACGTCGGTGAAGCGCTCGATGCGGGCGCGCACGCCGCCCTCGGCGCGCGCGCCCGGGCCCTGCAACTGATCAGGCACCGCGGATCTTGCTGTGGTAGATCGCCTCGCTGTAGCCCGCCCACGCGTCGTACTTGGCCTTAAAGGCGAAGTACGAGTCGTGCACCTTCTTGGTCACCGGGTCCTTGGCGACGGCCTCATCCAGCACCTTTTTCGTCGCCGCGCGCAGGCTCTTCACCACCGCGTCGGGCAGGGGCCTGGCGATCACGCCCTGGTTCTTGATGAGATCTTCCATCGCCTCGGCGTTGGTGCGCTGGCACCAGGCCTCGCTGATGACGTTGGTCGCGGCGCTGGCGTTCTCGACGATCGCCTGCAGGTCCTTGGGCAGCTTCTCCCACGCGGCCTTGTTGATCAGCAGCTCCGAGACCGTCGCCGTCTCGTGCCACCCGGTGGTGTGGTAGAACTTGGCCGCTTTCTGCAGCCCGGCGCGGCGGTCCTGGTACGGGCCGACGAACTCGGCGGCGTCAATGACGCCGCGCTCGAGCGCAGGGAAGATCTCGCCGAGCGGCAGCAGCTTCACGTCCACGCCGAGCGTCGCATAGACCTTGCCGGCGAGGCCCGGGATGCGCATCTTGAGGCCCTTGAAGTCGGCTACCGTCTTGATCTCCTTGCGGAACCAGCCGGTCATCTGCACGCCGGTGTTGCCGCAGGGGAAAGCCACCATGCCGAACGGCGCATAGACCTCGTGCCACAGCGCGATGCCGCCGCCGTCGTAGAGCCAGCCGTTGATGCCCTGGAAGTTCAAGCCGAACGGCACGGCGGTGAAGTACTGCGCGGCGAAGGTCTTGCCGGTCCAGAAGTAGCTGTTGGCGTGGTTCATCTCCACCGTGCCGGCGCGCACCGCGTCGAAGCCCTCGAACGCCGGGATCAGCTCGCCCGCGCCGTAGACCGTGATCTTCAGGCGCCCGTTCGACATCGCCTCGATGCGCCTGGCAAGATCGGTCGCGCTGCCCGGCCCCTCCATGTAGAACGGCGCGCCTTTGCCGTAAGCGCTCGTCATCTTCCAGTTGAACGTCTGCTGCGCGCGCGCGATCATCGGGAAGCCGGCGATCGCCGCGCCGGTTGCGGCGACAGCGCCGCCCTTCAGGAATTTTCTGCGTTCGTTACCCATGTGGAATCTCCTCTATGGTTGGTCCTAGTCCCTCATCCCCACCCTTCTCCCGAGCGGAGAAGGGAGATTCGAGGCGCAACTGCGCTGCCGCGCAATCGCACGAAATTCGGATCGGGCGCCAGCCACCCTACTCCCAAACCTTGAGGGGAAGCAATGACCGGACGCAAGAGAAATTTTTCGTGCACCGCAGCATTCGATGACAAAATAAGCGCGGGATGAACGGCGACTGTATCGTCCGTTCGATCCCGCGCAATTGAACCGGCGCCGGCCCTTGAGACGCGCCGGCGTCCGGTTCAATAGGTCTTGTACGGCAAGTACTTGCCGCTCATCACGATCTTCACGCGGTCGCCCCTGGGGTCGGGTTCGCGGCTCAAATCCATCTTGAAGTCGATCGCGCTCATGATGCCGTCGCCGAACTCCTCGTGGATCAGCGCCTTCAAGGTCGTGCCGTAGACGTTGACCAGCTCGTAGAAGCGGTAGATCAGCGGATCGGTCGGCACCGCGGTCGGCAGCGAGCCCTTGTACGGCACCTGCTGCAGCAGCAGCACCGCGTCCGCCGGCAGCCCCAACAGCTTGCCGGCGGCTTCCGCCTGCTCCCCGGTCATCTGCATCTGGCCGAGCAGCGCGGCGGCGGTCCACTCCTTGCTCTGCCCCACGGCCTTGGCGAGCTTCGCCCAGGTCAGGCCTTTCTTGAGCCGTGCCATCACGATCAGCTCGGTGACGTCGCTGCGCGTCATCGGTTTCGCCAGGCTCGCGGCGGCGGGCAGGGCTTCGGGCGCATCGGATTTTTTCATATAATCTCCTTTTATATCAATGCCTTAAGTAGACAACACCCGCTTTGTCCACCGGCCGCGCGGGTGCCGGCGGCGCCGCGGCCACGCCGGGCCCGCCCAGGCCCGGCGAGACGAGCGGCGGGTGCTTCGGATCGTAATCGGCGGGCAGCGACTCGTTGAACTGCCGGGAGCGGCTCACCAGGAAATCCACCAGGTGATTGCGGATCGGGTAATAGTGC
>JACOVL010000002.1 GCA_016177355.1 Betaproteobacteria bacterium
CGATGTGTTCAACGAGATGCGCAAAGGGATGAATTCGATCGCCGGCATCACCTGGGAGCGGCTCGAAGCGGAAAGCGGCGTGACCTATCCCTGCGAAAAGGAGGGTGATCCTGGACAACCAATTGTATTTATTGATAAATTTCCAACGCCAACGGGCCGGGCCAGGTTCGTGCCGGCCGACATCATCCCGGCGGCGGAGCGCCCGGACAGGCAGTTTCCGTTCGTGCTGATCACCGGGCGCCAGCTCGAGCACTGGCACACCGGTGCCATCACCCGCCGCGCCTCGGTGCTGGACGCGATCGAGCCCGAGCCGACCGCGACGCTGCACCCGCTCGATCTCGATGCGCTCGGCGCGCGGGGCGGCGACGTGATCACGGTGGAGTCCCGGCGCGGGATCATCTCGCTCTACGCGCGGGCCGACGACGGCACGCCGCGCGGCGCCGTGTTCGTGCCGTTCTGCTTCTACGAGGCGGCGGCGAACCTGCTCACCAACCCGGCGCTCGACCCGATCGGCAAGATTCCCGAGTTCAAGTACTGCGCGGTGAAGGTGATGAAGGGCGGAGAGCTCACGCCGCGCTCGAGCTACGGCGGCGGCCAGGCGCTCGCCGGACTGGGAACAGCGTAAGAAGAAAGTATTCGGCGCCAGGCGCGAGAGGCCTCGCGTTTTTGCGTCCCTACATTTTCAAAGATCGTTCAGGAGAGGGAAACAACATGCCATTATCGGACATCGAAATCGCGCAGCAGGCGAAGATGCTGCGCATCACCAAGGTCGCCGAGAAGCTCGGCATACCCGAGGAACATCTCGTCCCATACGGTCATTACAAGGCGAAGGTGTCGCTCGACTTCGTGGACGGCCTCGCCAAGAAGAAGGATGGCAAGTTGATCCTGGTGACGGCGATCACGCCGACACCGGCGGGTGAAGGCAAGACCACGACCACGGTGGGGCTCGGCGACGCCCTCAATCGGATCGGCAAGAAAGCGATCCTCTGCCTGCGCGAACCGAGCCTCGGCCCGGTGTTCGGCATGAAAGGAGGCGCTGCGGGCGGCGGCTACGCGCAGGTGGTGCCGATGGAAGACATCAACCTGCATTTCACCGGCGACTTCAACGCCATCGGGCTCGCGAACAACCTGCTCGCGGCGGCGATTGACAACCACATCCATCACGGCAACGAGTTGGGCATAGACGTGCGCCGCATCACGTGGAAGCGCGTGGTGGACATGAACGACCGCGCGCTGCGCGACATCTCCATCGCGCTCGGCGGCCCGGGCAACGGCTACCCGCGCCAGGATGGATTCGACATCGTGGTGGCCTCCGAGATCATGGCGATATTCTGCCTGGCGACCTCGCTCAAGGACCTGAAGACCCGGCTCGGCAACATCGTCATCGGCACTACCCGCGACCAGAAGCCGGTCACCGCGCGCGATCTCAAGGTGCACGGCGCGATGACGGTGCTGCTCAAGGATGCGCTCGCGCCCAATCTGGTGCAGACGCTCGAGAACAACCCGGCGTTCATCCACGGCGGGCCGTTCGCCAACATCGCGCACGGCTGCAATTCGGTGATCGCGACCCAGACGGCGCTGAAGCTCGCCGACTACGTGGTGACCGAGGCCGGGTTTGGCGCCGACCTCGGCGCGGAGAAGTTCATCGACATCAAGTGCCGCAAGTCGGGACTGCGGCCGGACGCGGTGGTGATCGTCGCCACCATCCGCGCGTTGAAGCACCACGGCGGCGTGGACCGCGCCGACTACAACAAGGAGAACCTCGCGGCGCTGGAGAAGGGCATCACCAACCTCGAGCGCCACGTCAACAACGTGCGCAACCACTACGGGCTGCCGTGCGTGGTGTCGGTCAACCGCTTCAACTTCGACACCCCGGCCGAGCACGATCTGCTGAAGAGGAAGATGGCGCACCACGAAGCCCCGGTCATCCTTGCCACGCACTGGGCCGACGGCAGCAAGGGGGCGGAAGAGGTCGCCCGCACCGTAGTTGACCTCATTGAGAAGGTCCCCTCGGACTTCAAGTACGTCTACGAGGACGGGATGCCGCTGTGGGACAAGATCAAGACCATCGCCACCAGGATCTACGGCGCGGGCGAGGTCACCGCCGACGCCAAGGTGCGCGCCCAGATCAGGAAGCTGCAGGACGACGGCTACGGCCACTATCCGGTGTGCGTCGCGAAGACCCAGTACTCGTTTTCGACCGATCCGCAGTTGCGCGCCGCGCCCTCGGGCCACGTGATCAACGTCCGTGAAGTGCGGCTCGCCGCCGGCGCCGAGTTCGTCGTCATGGTGTGCGGCGACGTCATGACCATGCCGGGCCTGCCGAAGGTGCCGTCCGCGGAGAAGATAGATCTCACCGACGACGGCAAGGTGGTGGGGCTGTTCTGATCCGGTATAATCCGCCCGCCGGAAAAACGAGGGGGAAGCATCAACCATGGAATTCCTGAACGAGTTGCAGACCGCTGCGTTCTGGACCGGGTTGCTGGCCATCATCTGGGTCAACATCATCCTGTCCGGGGACAACGCGGTGGTAATCGCGCTTGCGGCGCGCTCGCTGCCCCAGCGCCAGCAGACGCAGGCGGTGTTCTGGGGCGCCGGTGCGGCCGTCGTATTGCGGATCATCCTCACGGTCTTTGCCGTGGCGTTGCTGAGGTACCCCTATCTGAAGCTGATCGGCGGCGTACTGCTGTTCTGGATCGCGGTCAAGCTGGTGGTGCCGGAGGAAGGCGGCGGGGACGACGTCGAGTCGAGCGACAACCTGTGGGCGGCGATCAAGACCATCCTCATCGCCGACCTGGTGATGAGCCTCGACAACGTGATCGCCGTGGCAGCGGTGGCCAAAGGCAGCCTGCTGTTGCTGATTCTCGGGCTGGCGATCAGCATTCCGCTGGTCATCTTCGGCGCGACCATGCTGATGAAACTCATGGGACGCTACCCGGAGATCGTCACGATCGGGGCGGCGCTGATCGGCTACGTGGCCGGCGAAATGATGGTGACCGACCCGGTCGTGATCGAGTGGTTCACGGCCAACGCCCACTGGATGATCGACTTCGAGGTCTTTTCGATCCTCGGCGCCAGGCTCGAATTGTCAACCGCCGGGCTGATCGGCGCGGCCATCGTCGTCGCGGCCGGCAAGTGGCTTGCTGCGCGTGCGGCCGAAGCCGGGGATGTTGTGGATCTCGCCGCACATGGGCGGCAGAATAAGGCTCCGCATTGAGCGGGCCGGCGGCGGCCTGGACAGGCGCGGTTTATTGCAGCGCATCAATCCGGCGCAACGGGCACAGATCTCGGGAAAATTGACGCCGGTCAATGGCTCATGAGGTTGGTTCACGGATGATTACGCGGTCATAATAGCGATGTAGCAACGGGCAGGGCGGTCACGGCACCACCAGAACGGCTTGTTTCACAACAGACAGGAGGAGTGAGTCATGCGTATCCAGCGTATCTTTACATGCAACGCGGTGTTGTTGGCGATGGCTTTTGCCGGTCCGGCGGCGGCATGGGAGCCGAGCAAGACGGTCGAGTTCGTCATCCCGGCGGGCCAGGGCGGCGGCGCCGACCAGATGGCGCGTTTCACCCAGGGCGTGGTTGCCAAGCACAACCTGATGGCGCAGTCGATCGTGCCGATCAACAAGTCGGGCGGGGCCGGCGCGGAGGGCTTCCTCGACGTCAAGGCCTCGAAAGGCGACGAGCACAAGATCATCATCACGCTCTCCAACCTGTTCACGACCCCGCTCGCAACCGGCGTGCCGTTCAACTGGAAGGACCTGACCCCGGTGGCGATGCTGGCCCTGGACAACTTTGTCCTCTGGGTAAACTCCGAAACGCCGTACAAGTCGCCGAAGGATTACCTCGATGCGGCGAAGAAGGCGGGCCCCGGCAAGTTCAATATGGGCGGCACCGGCGCGAAGCAGGAAGACCAGATCATCACGGTCGCGATCGAAAAAGCGGCGGGAGTGAAGTTCACCTACGTGCCGTTCAAGGGCGGCGGGGCGGTCGCGACGCAGCTGGTCGGGAACCACGTCAACTCCACGGTGAACAATCCGATCGAGGCGGTGGCGCACTGGCGCTCCGGGAAGCTGCGCCCGCTGTGCGTATTTGAAAAGCAGCGCATGCCGTACAAGAACAAGGTGACCGAGACCATGGCGTGGGGCGACATCCCGACCTGCAGGGAAGCGGGCATCCCGATGGACTACCTGATGCTGCGCGGCATCTTCATGCCCGCCGGCGTGTCGCAGGACGTGGTCAATTTCTACATCGAGTTCTTCAAGAAAGTGCGCGGCACCGCGGAATGGAAGAAGCTCATGGAGGACGGCGCTTTCAACCAGAGCTTCATGACCGGCAAGGAGTACGCCGATTGGGTCGCGAATGCGGAGAACGTGCACCGCGAGCTCATGAGGGAGGCAGGCTTCCTCGCCAAGAAATAGCGCAACCTGTAGGAGCGGGCGCCACGCCCGCTCCTCTTTTTCTTCTCCGGGGCGGGGCATTTGTCTGCGCCCCGTATTTCTCGCGTTTACCGGAGCAGCGGCTGAGATGGAAAACAACGACGAATCGGCGCATCGTGCGGTACGCATGGTCACCATGGACGTCATCGTCGCGGCGCTGATCTTCGCGCTCGGCGCGCTGGTGGTCTACGAAAGCAACCGGCTCGGTTCGGGCTGGGACGAAAACGGTCCACAGGCGGGGTATTTCCCGTTCTATATCAGCCTGCTGATCTGCATCTCGGGCGCGGTGGTGTTCGTGCAAGGCCTGCTCAAGCTCAAGTCCGACATGAAGGTTTTCGTCACGCTAGGTCAGTTCAGGCAGGTGCTGGTGATCCTGCTGCCCTCCGCGGCCTATGTGCTGGGGGTCCAGCTGGTCGGCATCTATGTTCCGTCGGCCGTGTTCATCGGGCTGTTCATGAAGATCGTCGGCAAGTACAGCGGGCTGCGCAGCGCGGCAGTCGGTCTCTCAGTCAGCGTGATCGCATTCCTGCTGTTCGAGGTGTGGTTCAAGATCCCCCTGCCCAAGGGCCCGTTCGAGAAGCTGATCGGCTATTAGCGCGGACACGGGCGAGGACCATCGAAGGTGGAAGAACTCAACGCGCTGTTTCACGGCTTCTCGATCGCGCTGACGCCGTTCAACCTGGGGCTGATGTTCGTCGGCATCATCCTCGGCGTCATCATCGGCGTGCTGCCGGGGCTGGGGGGCGCGAACGGGGTGGCGATCCTGCTGCCGCTCACGTTTACCATGCCGCCGACCTCCGCGATCATCATGCTTTCGTGCATTTACTGGGGCGCGCTGTTCGGCGGCGCGATCACCTCGATACTGTTCAACATTCCCGGCGAGCCGTGGTCGGTGGCGACGACCTTCGACGGCTATCCGATGGCGCAGCAGGGCCGCGCGGGCGAGGCGCTCACCGGCGCGTTCACCTCGTCTTTCGTCGGCGCCCTGGTGGCGGTCCTGATCTTCACTTTCCTCGCGCCGCTGATCGCCAATTTCGCGCTGCAGTTCGGGCCGCCCGAGTTCTTCTCGGTCTACCTGCTGACTTTCTGCAGCTTCGTCGGCACCGGCAAGGGCAATCCGTTCAAGATCATCGCCTCGATGATGCTGGGCTTTGCGATGGCGGCGGTCGGCATAGACATCGTCACCGGCCAGTTGCGGCTGACGTTCGGATTCACCGAGCTGCTGTCCGGCTTCAACTTCCTGGTCGCGGTGATCGGGCTGTTCGGCATCGGCGAGATACTGCTTTCCATGGAGGAGGGGCTGTCGTTCTCCGGTCACGGCGCCAAGATCAACCCGAGGATCGTGCTCGAAACCTGGGCCAGGCTGCCGCGTTACTGGGCGACCTCGATCCGCAGCTGCATCATCGGCTGCTGGATGGGGATTATCCCGGGCGGCGCGACCCCGGCATCCTTCATGAGCTACGGCGTGGCGCGCCAGATGTCGCGCGAGGGGAACAAGTTCGGCACCGGCCAGCTCGAGGGGGTGGTCGCGCCGGAGACCGCGGCGCATGCCGCCGGCACCTCCGCGCTGCTGCCGATGATCACGCTCGGCATACCCGGCTCGCCGACCGCCGCCGTGCTGCTCGGGGGGCTGATGATCTGGGGCCTGCAGCCCGGCCCGCTGCTGTTCGTGGAGCAGAAGGACTTCGTGTGGGGGTTGATCGCCAGCATGTATCTCGGCAATATCGCGGGGCTGATCGTGGTGCTCACCATGGTGCCGTTCTTTGCCGCCATCCTGCGCGTCCCGTTTTCGATCATCGCGCCGGTGATCGTGGTGATCTGCGCGATCGGCGCCTACACCGTCAAGAACAACATGCTCGACGTGTGGATGATAGTGGTGTTCGGGATCGTGGGCTACGCTTTCAAGAAGCTCGATTATCCGCTGGCGCCGATGGTGCTGGCGCTGGTGCTGGGTGATGCCGCCGAGAGTTCGTTCCGCCAGGCGATGTTGATCTCGCAGGGAAATCTGACTGTGTTCTGGTCGAACTGGCTGGTGGGCAGCCTCACCACGCTCGCGCTGGCGCTGTTGTTCTGGCCACTCGTCACGGCATTGCGCGACCGGTTGCGCGCGCCCGCGCCGGCAGCGCGCTAAAGCTAGATTTCGCCGCGGCGCTTCAGCCGCGACAGTGTTTCGGGCGAGAGGTTGAGGTAGGAGGCGAGGTCTTTCTTGGGCAGGCATTCGGAGAGTTCGGCGTGCTTGCGCATGAAGCGCCGGACCCGGCCGGACGCGTCCAGCAGATGAAGCGTGATGGTATGCGCCATAACCTCGCTCATGAGCTTCATGAGCTCGAACTCGAACACGTTCTTGACCGTCGGATGGCATTCGAGGAAGCCGGCCCATTGCTGCATCGACAGTTTGGCTACCCGCACCTTGGTGACGGCGCAGATCGAATAGGGCAGGGGGGTCTTGAGGCGCCACGCGGCGTAGCTGGTGTCAATGTCGCTCTCGGCGGCGAAGCGCAGGATCATCTCCTTGCCCTGGGCGTTCGACACCACGCGCTTGAGGATCCCCTCGATGATGAAGTACTGCTCCATCGCCCGGTCCCCCTGGTGCTCAAGCGCTTCGCCCTTGGGGTAGTCCGCGATTTCGAGCAGGGGCTCGAGTTCCTGCCGCTGGGTGGAGTTAAGATGCCTGAGGATCAGGTTCTGCCGCAGCTGCAGCCGGATAATTCCGGCTTCCGGGTGGCGATCGAGGGCGGGCATGGCGGTTCGCTGCGGCGCGGCAGGGCCGCAGCGACACGATCGAGTATAACCGCTAATTCTTGACCTCGGTCAAGGCCGCGGACCGGCCGACTGCCTATATTTAAAGCCCCTTCAAGGTGTTACCAGGCAAGCGCCGGTGCCGCACACGTCAAGGAGAAAGCCATGGGAAACGTTGAAAATCCGGTCGCAGGCACCGCGGCCGACGTCCAGCTGATACAGGAAATGACCGACGGCTTTCACCTGGTCATCGATGCCCTCAAGCTCAACGGCATCGACACGATCTTCGGTCTGCCCGGTATCCCGATCACCGACCTTACCCGCAAGGCACAGGCCGCAGGCCTGCGCGTGATCTCGTTCCGGCATGAGCAGAGCGCCGGCTACGCCGCGGCCATCGCCGGCTTCATGACGCAAAAGCCGGGCATCTGCCTGACGGTGTCCGCCCCCGGCTTCCTCAACGGCCTGACCGCGCTCGCCAACGCCACCACCAATTGCTTCCCGATGATCCTCGTGAGCGGCTCCAGCGAGCGCGAGATCGTCGACCTGCAGCAGGGTGACTACGAGGAGATGGACCAGCTGGCCATCGCCAGGCCGCTCGCCAAGGCCGCTTTCCGCGTGCTGCACGCCGAGGACATCGGCGTAGGCATCGCGCGCGCTATTCGCGCCGCGGTATCCGGCCGTCCGGGCGGCGTCTACCTCGACCTGCCGGCAAAATTGTTTAGCCAGACCCTGGACGCGGCAGCCGGCAAGAAATCGCTGATCAAGGTGGTCGATCCGGCGCCGCGCCAGATCCCGGCCCAGGACGCCGTGCAGCGCGCCCTTGAACTGCTGAAGAGCGCCAAGCGTCCGCTCATCCTGCTGGGCAAGGGGGCCGCCTACGCCCAGGCCGACGCGGACATCCGCGCCCTGGTCGAGAAGACCGGCATCCCCTACCTGCCCATGTCCATGGCCAAGGGCCTGCTGCCCGACACGCACGAGCAGTCCGCTGCCGCCACCCGCTCCTACGTGCTGGCCGAGGCTGACGTGGTGATGCTGGTCGGGGCGCGCCTCAACTGGCTGCTCTCGCACGGCAAGGGCAAGACCTGGGGCGGCAAGGACCCCAAGGACTGGGGCGGCCAGAAGTTCATCCAGATCGACATCTCGCCGCAGGAGGTGGACAGCAACGTCCGTATCGACGCCCCGCTGGTTGGCGACATCGGTTCCTGCGTGTCGCGGCTCCTCGCCGCGATTAACTCAACTGCGGGCTCCGGCTGGGCCAAGCCGCCGGCTGACTGGCTGCGGGCCATCGCCGAGCGCAAGAACAAGAACCTCGCCAAGATGGCCGAGACCCTGGCCAAGGATCCGACGCCGATGAATTTTCACAGCGCGCTTGCCGTGGTGCGCGACATCATCAAGGCCAACCCGGACGCGTGCCTCGTCAACGAAGGCGCCAACGCGCTGGACTTCACCC
>JACOVL010000058.1 GCA_016177355.1 Betaproteobacteria bacterium
CCGCGGCGAGTTCGAGGAGCGACTGAAGTCGGTGCTCAGGGAAATCGCCCAGGATGCAGGACAAACCATTGTTTTTATTGATGAATTACACACGATGGTGGGCGCCGGCAAAGCCGAGGGCGCGATCGACGCCGGCAACATGCTGAAGCCCGCGCTTGCGCGAGGCGAGCTGCACTGCGTGGGCGCGACCACGCTCGACGAGTACCGCAAGCACGTGGAGAAGGACGCGGCGCTCGAGCGCCGCTTCCAGAAGGTGCTGGTGGACGAGCCCTCGGTGGAAGCGACCATCGCGATCCTGCGCGGCTTGCAGGAGAAGTACGAGGTCCACCACGGCGTGGACATCACCGATCCCGCGATCGTCGCGGCGGCGGAGCTGTCGCACCGCTACATCTCCGACCGTTTCCTGCCGGACAAGGCGATCGACCTGATCGACGAGGCGGCCTCGCGCATCAAGATGGAGATCGATTCCAAGCCCGAAGCGATGGACCGCCTCGACCGGCGGCTGATCCAGCTGAAGATCGAGCGCGAAGCCGTGAAGAAGGAGAAGGACGAGGCCTCGCAGAAGCGGCTCAAGCTGATCGAGGACGACATCAAGTCGCTCGAGCGCGAGTACGCCGACCTCGACGAGGTCTGGAAGGCCGAGAAGGCGCAGGTGCAGGGAGCCGCCCGCATCAAGGAAGAGATCGACCGCGTGCGCGCGGAGATCGCGAGATTCCAGCGCGAGGGCAAGCTCGACAGGGTGGCGGAGCTGCAGTACGGGAAATTGCCGCAGCTTGAGACCCGGCTCAGGCAGGCGGAAAAGTCCGGGGCGTCGCAGACGCGGCACCAGCTGCTGCGCACCCAGGTCGGCGCGGAGGAGATCGCGGAGGTGGTGTCGCGCTGGACCGGGATACCGGTATCGCGGATGATGCAGGGCGAGCGCGAGAAGCTGCTGCAGATGGAGGACCGGCTCCACCAGCGCGTGGTGGGGCAGGACGAGGCGGTCCGGCTCGTCGCGGACGCGATCCGCCGCTCGCGCGCCGGCCTGGGCGATTCGAAGCGGCCGTACGGCTCGTTCCTGTTCCTCGGCCCCACCGGCGTCGGCAAGACCGAGCTGTGCAAGGCGCTCGCCGAATTCCTGTTCGACTCAGAGGACCGCCTGATCCGCGTGGACATGTCCGAGTTCATGGAAAAGCACTCGGTCGCGCGCCTGATCGGCGCGCCGCCCGGCTATGTCGGCTACGAGGAGGGCGGCTATCTCACCGAGGCCGTGCGCAGGAAACCGTACTCGGTGATCCTGCTCGACGAGGTCGAGAAAGCGCACCACGACGTCTTCAACGTGCTGCTGCAGGTGCTCGACGACGGGCGCATGACCGACGGCCAGGGCCGCACCGTGGACTTCAAGAACACGGTGATCGTGATGACCTCCAACCTCGGCTCGCAGATGATCCAGAGCATGGCTGGCGACGACTACCCGCTCATCAAGACCGCGGTGCTGGGCGAGGTGAAGGCGCAGTTGCGGCCCGAGTTCGTGAACCGGATAGACGAGATCATCGTGTTCCACGCGCTCGACGAGAAGCACATCAAGTCCATCGCGAAAATACAGCTCGGGCACCTGGAGCAGCGGCTGGCCGGCATGGAGATCCGGCTCGAAGTGAGCGACACCGTGCTGAAGGAGCTCGCCGCCGCCGGCTACGACCCGGTCTACGGGGCGCGCCCCCTCAGGCGCGCGATCCAGCAGAAGCTCGAGAACCCGCTCGCCAAGGCGATCCTCGAGGGCAAGTTCGCCGCCAAGGAAACCATCCGGGTGGACCACAAAAAGGGCGGCTTCACCTTCAGCAAAGGTGATGTGGGGGATAAACAAGACGTTGCGGCCTGAACTTCGCGCGATATTGACTCCGTCGCGACCCTGGCGTAAAAAGGGATCAGGTTTGCACGACACCCCGTTGCCAGTACCGGGGCGCGGGATCATCGAACGTCCGGGCGAACGTCTGGATATCGATCGTCACGAGTTGCGGTCGTACGCCGAAACTTGCGCAGGCCCGATGCGGTGAGATGCCGCTCGCAAAAGTGTGCCGCTCTCCGGCGGCACTTCGCCGGGTCATCCGGCATCTAAAGCCCCGCTCTCATGCGGGGCTTTTCATTCAGAGATTCGGCCGCCGCCAGTAGCCGGTGAGCTCGAGGTAGCCGCGGCCCGCCGGCTTGCCCTCCACGAAGGCGCGGGCGGCGCCTTCCCAGTAGATGGTCCCGGTCGATCTGCGGGTGTCGTGCTCCTGGTCGTCGAAGAGCGGCTCGATGGCGATTTCCAGGTCGCCCGCTTTCACGGTCCACGACACGGGGTAATCGGCGCCGGTGCGAGGCGAGCGCCAGGTGCGTCTCGGTGTGAAACGGATTTCGTCCGGCGCGAACACCCTGGCTATTCCGTCCGCGCGGCGCAACGCGCCGCCGGCCCAGTAGCTGCCGCCTTGCCGATCACGCATGCGGAAGGCCATGAGCGCCGAGCCGTCGTCGAGGTTGATGCCGACCCAGTCCCAGCCGACGGCGTCCTGCTCCATGTATTGTGACGACCACTCGTGGTCGAGCCAGGCGCTGCCGGCGACCTGCCGCTGCTTGCCGTCGCGCGCGAGCATCCCGCTCACCTTGAGCTGGGGCAGGCTGTAGTAATAGCTCGCCGATTCCTGCGCCGGGCCCTTGCGGCTCAACCCGTTCTCGCCCTGAAGCAGAGGCGGCTGCGTCGGCACGAAAGCGAGGTCGAGCTGGAAATCCCGCGCTGACAGCCGCGCGCGATAGTAGCGGCCCAGCTGCTCGATTAGCCAGTCGTCCACCCATACCCGCGTGCGGCCCTGTTCCGCGCCCGCCAGCTCGAAGCCGGCGCGCGCCGCGCGCTGCGCGTGCAAGAGTTTTCCGTGCGCGGGATCGGAGAGCGCGGCATGCGCGATCATGATCTGGCGCGGCGCGAATGCGCTCGGATTGTCGTGCTTCAGATCCGGCCGCGCGCGGAAGAACGTCACCTGGAAGCCGAGCGGCCTCCCGGCGTCCTCCAGCCAGCCGGTGACGTACCACCACTCGAGGCGGAACTCCGGATGGCTGCCCTCGTCCTGCGGGAACTGCAACCGGTAGCCCGGGACGACAGGGGCAAACGGCGTGACGGGGTGACGAAGTGACGAAGTGACGGATGATGGCTGACCCGTGACCTGCGAGGAGGCATTTGGTGTCACCAGGAGTCCGGTCAGCCACGCCAGCGTCCGCCGTCTTTTCAGGAAGTTGATCTTATCGGCGTTCATCGGCGGCTGATCGTTCTTCTACCAGTCCTCGCGCACCGCGCGCACCACGTCGTCGTCCATCGCCGCGCGTCCGCTCCACATCGCCGTCAGCGCCGCTGCGGCGACGATCAGCGCGGCGAGACCCGCGAGCGCCGGCCACGGCGGGTGCACCTCCATGCTCCAGTGAAAGGACTGGCGGTTGACGACATCCACGAGGATGAGGCTCACCATCCACCCCACCGCGAGCCCGAACGCGACGCCGAGCCCCGCGGTGAGCGCGCCTTCACTACCGAGCATCGCTCCCACCTCGCGCCGCGTCATGCCGACGTGGCGCAGCACGCCGAACTCGCGCCGCCGCGCCAGGGCTTGCGCGCCGAAGCTCACGCTTACACCGAAGAGGCCGATCAATACGGCTGCAAATTCAATCACATACGTAATGGCGAAGGTGCGGTCGAAAAGCGCGAGGGAAGCGGCGCGCACCTCCCGCGTCGTCGCGATCTCGATGCTTTCGTCGGCGCCGACGTGCTCGCGCAACGCACTTGCGACGTCGGCCGGGCCCACGCCGGACGCCAGCCACACGGCGGCATCGTTCGCCAGCCGGTCGCCGGTGATCCCGATGTACAGCTCGCGGTCGATGGCGATGGCGCCGCCTTGCCGGGCGTAGTCGCGCCACACGCCGGCGACCGTGTAGAGTAGCGGCCGGTCGCCGATCGGCAGCCGCACTTTATCGCCCGGGCGCATCCCGTAGAGATCAGCGGCCACTTCCGAGACCCACACCGGCGGCGGTTCGTTCGGACGCGGCACGAGCGGCGGAGCGTTCAGGGGCAGTACCTTGTCCGCGGTGCCGGCGGTTACCGGACGCGCGAGCAGGATCACCGGCGGGCGCTCGGGCCCGAGCAGCAGGTTCTGGCCGCGCAGGAACTCCACGCGCCCGACGCCGGGCGTAGCGGCGATGCGGGCCTGCACTTCGGGTGTGAGAAAGCCGGTCTCGCCGCTGCGCGCCGCGCGCAGATAGAGGTCGGCGGGCAACATGCGTCCGAGCCATGCCTCGAGCGAGACGCGGAACGAGCTCACCATGATCAGCATCGAGACCATGAGGCTGAAGCTGATGACGATGGCCGCAATGCCGATCGCGGTCTGGCGCGGCGTAGCCTTGATTTGCGCGATACCGATGGCTGCCACGCCTGCCCGCGGGACCGGGACGCAGGCGAGCGAGAAGGCGGCAAGGCGCGGCATGAGGAGCACCGTGCCGAGCAGGATGAGCCCGATGGCGGCGTAGCCGGCGAGCGGCAGGCCGTCGATCGCCGGCAACCGGGCGAGCAGCGCGCCCGCACCGGCCGCGGCGAGGCCCCAATACGCGGTGCCGGGCTTGCCGGGACCTTCCTCTTCGTCCCCTGCGCGCAGCGCGCGGGCCGGCGGACGGTACGCCGCTTCCAGCGCGGGCGCGGTGGCGCCGAGCACCGCAAACAGCACGCCGAGCAGGAAAAAAAAGGCGAGCGTACGCGGATCCGCGGTCAGGCCGATCTCCACGCTGCGGAAGTAGCCGGCGCCGAGATCGGCGCCGACGAACGTCACCGCGTAGCGCGCGAGCTCGTAGCCGAGTCCGACGCCCAGCGCGGCGCCGAGCACGCCGATCGCGGCGCCTTCCGCAGCGAGCCACGCGGCCAGATGCCGGCGCGTCACGCCGAGCACGCGCATCAGGGCAAGCTGCGTGCGGCGGCGGAGGAGCGCCAGCACTTGCGATGAAAACACGAGGAACGCGCCGGTGAACAGCGCGATCAGCGCCAGCATCTCGAGGTTGAGGCGGTAGGCGCGCGACAGGCTCGCGCCACGCCGGGCTTCCGTATCCGGCGTCGTGGCGTGCACGCCGGGCGGCAGCATCGTTTGCAGCTCGCGGCGGAACGATTCGACGTCCACGCCGGACTTGAGCTTCAAGTCCATGCGATCGAGCCGGCCCAGGCGCGCGAGCCGCCACTGCGCCGACGCGACGTCCATGACGCCGATGCGCTGGCGGTACGACCCTTCCGGCAGCAGCCCGATCACCTTGAGGGCAACCGGCCGCGTGCCCACCTGCAGCGTCAGGTTGTCGCCGGCTTTCACGCCCAGCCACCGCGCCGCGGCGGGACTCAGCAGGATGGCGTCCGCATCGAACGATTCGAGTGTCAGCCCGGTGCGCTCGGGCAGCAGAGCCGGCTGCACATCCGCCGCGCGCATCAAATCCATGCCTATGATTTTCAAGGATTCTTTATGACCGTATCGAGGGACTTCGGCCTCTACTGATGGGTTTATCGCGGTCACTTGCGGCAAGCGCGCGATGCGCGGGTAGAGCGCCTCGTCGAACCCCGCGCGCGGCCCGCGCACCACGAGATCGGCTTCCCCGGCGAGATGACGCGCGGCGATCCCGAATTCGTTGACGGCGCTCGAGTTCACGAGGTGAACCGCGACGCCGAGCGCGACGCCCAGTGCAATGGCAATGATCGCCAGCAGCGTGCGCCCGGCGTTTTCGCGGAACGCCCCGGCAACCAGCACGTGCGCAACGGCGGTCATGACGCGCGGCGTGGGCGCAGCCCGTTGGCGGTCAGCACGAGCACGCGGTCGGCGGTCGCGGCGGCGGCGGCGGAGTGGGTGACGATGATGCCCGCGCCGCTCTCGCGCTTCACCTGTTCGCGCAGCAGCGCCAGCACCTGCGCGGCGGAGTCCGCGTCGAGATTGCCGGTCGGCTCGTCGGCGAGCAGCAGCAGCGGCTGGTGCACGAGCGCGCGGGCGATGGCCGCGCGCTGCATCTCGCCGCCCGACAACTCACGCGGTCGGCTCGCCGCCGCGTCGGCCAGCCCGACGGCGGCGAGCATGTCACCGACGCGCCGCTTCGTCTGCGAGCGGGGCGTTCCGGCGAGGGATAGCGGCAGCGCGACGTTTTGCGCCACCGTGAGATGCGGCAGGAGGTGAAAGGCCTGGAATACGAAACCCATGCGGTCGCGGCGCAGCAGCGTGCGAGCGTCGTCGTCCAGCGTGGTGACTCCGGTGCCGTCGAGCGAAACGGTCCCGCTGTCCGGCGTGTCGAGCCCGGCGATGAGGTTGAGCAGGGTGGATTTGCCGACGCCGGACTCGCCCATGATGGCGACGTATTCGCCGCGCGCGACGTGGAGCTCGATTCCGCGCAGCACCGCGCGCGGCCGCGTGCCGCCGTACGACTTGGAAAGCCCGCGGAGGGTGAGCATTCCGCCTATTTTAGGCGCCAACCCCTGGTATCAGCGCGATGAGCGCACTTCGCTGGGAGCGAGATTGTTCCGCAGCAGATGAACCAGCTCGGCCTCCGGCAGGGGCCTGCTGAAATAGTATCCCTGCACTTCATCGCAATCGTAGTCGCGCAGGAAGCCGAGCTGCTCTTCGGTTTCCACCCCTTCCGCGACCACCTTGAGTCTCAGGCTGTGGGCCATCGCGATGATCGCCCGGGTGATCGCGGCATCGTCGCTGTCCCCCGGCAGGTCCTGGATGAACGAGCGGTCGATCTTCACGCTGTCTATCGGGAAGCGCTTGAGGTAATTCAGCGACGAGTAGCCGGTGCCGAAATCATCAATCGAAAGATGTATCCCCATGGCCTTCAGGCTGTTCAGCAGTTTCACCGCGTGCTCCGGATTGTGCATCACCATGCTTTCGGTGATCTCGAATTCCAGCGCAGTCGGATCCAGTCCGGTCTCGTTCAGCACTCTCGCCACGTCCTGCAACAGGTTTTCGTGAGCGAACTGGCGTGCCGACAGGTTCACCGCGATACGCAGCGGCGGCAACCCCTTTCCCTGCCACGACTTGCTCCGGGCGCAGGCGGTCTTCAGCACCCATTCGCCGATCGGCACGATCAGGCCGGTTTCCTCCGCCAGCGGGATGAACTGCGCCGGCGGGACCAGCTCCTTGGCCGGCTGCTGCCAGCGCACCAGCGCCTCCACCCCGGTGATGCGCCCGCTGCCGATATCGAGCCGCGGCTGGTAATGGAGCAGGAACTCGTTGCGCTCCAGCGCTCGGCGCAGGCCGGATTCCAGCGCCAGACGCTCGAGCGAATGGACGTTGATCTGCGCCGAGTAGAACTGGTAATTGTTCTTGCCCTGTTCCTTGGCGCGGTACATCGAGATGTCGGCGTTCTTCAGCAGGGTCTGCATGTCCTCGCTGTCGTCGGGATAGGTGCTGATGCCGATGCTCGCGGTGATGTGAAATTCCTGCGAGTCGAGGATGAAGGGGTTGGCGACGGCGGTAAGGATTTTCTGCGCCACCGCGGCGACATCCACGGTCTGGGGCAGCCCCTCGATCAGCACGACGAACTCGTCCCCTCCAAGGCGGCCCACGGTGTCGCTTTCGCGCAAGCATCCGCGCAAACGGTCGGCGACATCCTTGAGCACGCGGTCTCCGGCTTCGTGGCCGAGCGTGTCGTTGATGTTCTTGAAGCGGTCGAGGTCGATGAACAGGATCGCCAGCGGCTTTTCGTGGCGCCGCGCCTGGGCGAGCGCGTGGCTCAAGCGCTGATTGAACATGCTGCGGTTGGGTAGTCCGGTGAGCTCGTCGTAATGCGCGAGATGGCGGACGCGCTCCTCCGCCTGCCTGCGCGCCATGAACTGGCCGATCTGGCTGCCGATCGAGCGCGTGCTTTGCACCAGCACCTCGTCGGGCGGGCGGCTGGCGCGGCTGAAAAACTCCATGACGCCGAGGATGTCATTGCCAAACCGGACCGGGAACGCAAAAGCACCATGCAGCCCCGCTTTTGCCGCGAGAGGTCCGCGCCGGAAACTCGCGTCCCGGGTCACATCGGTGATCCATACCGGTTCGCCGCTGGTCCGTGCGCGCCTGATCAGGCCGCCCGTCGTTCGCTGCGGGTGCTCGGACCAGCGGCCGAGCGCCACGAATTCCATGACTTCGGCGGACGGCACGCTCCAGGTCCCGGCACGCACGCCCGCCTGCTGGTGCTCGTCCCACAGCCAGAGCGCGCCGCACGCGAATCCGAGCGTTTCACAAATGGTCTGGAGGATTTTCGGCATGACTTCTTCCAGCGCCTCGGCTTCGGACAGCAACCGGGTCACCCCGTGCTCCATCGCCTGCCGCAGTTCCGCCTGTTTGCGCTGGGTGATGTCGGTGATCGTGGTGACGACGCCGGAGGGCGCCGTGTCCGATTCCTCGAACAACGGTTGCGCGCTCATCGTAAGCCAGAGCACGGTGCCGTCCTCCCTGCGCAAACCTATTACCACGCCGGGTTGCGGCTGCCCGGTGCGCAGCGCCGCGTTGGCCGGGCGCTCGTCATTGGGGAACGCCGAGCCGTCATCGCGGATCGCCTGCCAGTCCGGATCGAAATAGACGTTTCCCCTCATTTGATCGAGGGAACGGCCGAGGATGCGTTCCGCGCTGGCATTGCAGGCGACGATCCTGGCGTTTTTGTCCCGCAGAATGACGCCTTCCGCTATCGCGGCGATCACCGAGCGATATCTCGATTCGCTCTCGTCCAGCGCCTTCGCCGCCTGTTTGCGCTCGGTGATGTCCTCGACCACGCTGATCACGTATTGCGGGTTGCCGGCGTCGTCGCGGACCACGGACATGGTCCGCCGCGCCCATATGATCGCGCCGTCCTTGCGCATGAAACGCTTCTCGCCGATCGCCGAGCCCATCTCGCCGCGGGTAACCCGGCCCCGGAACGCGGCACCCTGGCCGTAGTCGTCAGGGTGGGTGATGTCCTTGATGGCTTTGCCGATCAGTTCATCGCGCGCGTGGCCGAGCATGTCGCAGAACTTCTGGTTGACATCGACCAGCACGCCGTTGAGATCGACGCGCGTGATCCCGACCGCCGCGTTTTCAAACATCGCGCGGTAACGTTCTTCGTTCAGCTTGGTTTCGGTCACGTCCTCGATGACGTGAATGTAGTAGCGGGGCGTGCCATCCGCGCTCCTCGCGACGGATGTGGTGCGCTTGGCCCAGATCACCCTGCCGTGCTTGCTGACGTAACGTTTCTCCGACAGGAAGGTGTTGATCTTGTTTTCCAGCAGCTGCTGTTCCATATGAGCGTTGGCTGCGACGTCGTCCGGATGGCTGATCTCGGCCGCCGGCATCCGCTGCAGTTCCTCCAGGCTGTAGCCGGTCATGTCGAGGAATTTCCGGTTGGCGAGCAGGATCCAGCGATCGAGCGAGGTGTGCACGATCCCGATCGCCGCGCAATCGAATGTCAACTCGAAGCGGCTTTCGAGTTCATCGCGCTGCTTCTGACTCTCGCGCAGATCCCCGGTGATGCGATTGGCCAGTTCGACCGCCCGGCTGCCGGATATGGCGAGCGAGCGTATCAGGCCGAACAGCAGCAGGCTGATGGTGATGCCGGCAAGAAAAGCGGCCCACTGCAGCCGGCGGTCGGAGGGGGCGACCAGTCCCTGCCGCGCGCTGAAATAGATATTCCAGTGGCGCCCGCCCACGTCCAGGCCCGACGTGCTCACCGGGCCCGCAAGCGCGGCGTCGCCCGGGGTATCCTGCGGGGCCGGCGCTTTGAGCAGGCGGTTGCTGTCGAACATCAGGTTTTCCGCCGTGGGCGGCCGCAATCCCTGCGGATCGTCCAGGAATCCGGCGTCGTGGATGCGGACATGGATTTTTTGCAGGAATGGCTCGCTTAATACCCCGCGCATCAGGTCGATCACGATGAACGATGCGCTTACCATGCCGGTAAAAGCCTCGCGGCGCTGCGCCACGGTGGCATGCGGCATGCCTTTTCGATAGACCGGAAATCGCATCGCGAATCCCGGATGCCTGCGCGGATCGTGCGCCAGCGCGATGGTTCCGGATGCCGTGAGCCGGCCTGAATCGCGCACGTGCTCGAGCGCGGCAAGACGCACCGCATCGCCGCCGAGATCGAGCCCGAGCGCCACCTCGTTTCCCGCCATCGGCTCGACATATTGCACGATGAAGTACTCCGGCCTGTCTCCCGGCGGGTTGATCCTGAAGTCGGGATAACCGCGGGGATCAACGCTGGTGTCGTTGCGCACCATCGCTTCAAAAGCCTGCTTCTGCGCATCGGGGACGCGTTGAGCGTAGTGTATGACCTGAATGCCGGGATAGCGGCGGTTCAGATCGAGGCTGTCGATGTAGTCCTTGAATTCGGTCCGGCTGACGGAATCCGATGCGATGAACAGCCCCCTGACCCCGAGCAGCACGTCGGAATAAGCGCGAATGCGCGATTCAATGGCATCCCGTGCATCCGCGACGGCGCCTTCGAATGTCAGCCTGGCTTCGCGTTCCGCCTGGCCCGCCACCCAATACGCGGCGGCGGCGGACAGGACGATACCGGCCACGAGCACGACGAACGCCGTCAAGGCGTGGTTGACGATATTGGCTAGCTTTAGCCGCATCCCGGAGCCGTC
>JACOVL010000066.1 GCA_016177355.1 Betaproteobacteria bacterium
GATCCAGCGCCCGAGGTGATCCTCGAGGAAAGCGCGCGCGGCCGCTTTCGCGACCCGGGACTGCGCGCGCGCCTTGCGGGAATCGGCGTAGGCCTGCTTGACGAGCAGGATGCTGTAGCACTCGAGCTCGGCGCACAGGTGGTCGGGCAGGTCGGGCTGCGCCCTCGACAGTTCCAGGCCAAAAGCTCCGTAGAATGCCGCAATGTCGGCGAGCTCGACGGTTCTGCCCGCGATTCTGCGGCCGTCGCCGTACGCCGTTTCGTGGGGCGGGCACGCCGGGTTGCCGAGGAAGAGCCACGCATAGGCGGCGCGCAGCGGGTCCTCTTCGGCCGCGCGCCACGCCCGGCGCGCGGCGTTCAGCGCGCGCGCGACCATTCGCGCCCATGCGCCATTGCCGGCGCTCGCGCGCACGTGCTTCAAGGCTTCCCGCACGCGCGCGCCGTGCCCGGGTGCCGGGTAGGCGAACCCGAGCGCGAGCGCGCGCATGAGCGCCGCGCGCTCCAGCAGCGTCGCGGGGTTATCAACGGACGGGCTCGCGGTCATCATCGCGGGCCTATCTGGCGAGAGCGAGCGGAACCCACGCCGACCACGCCTTGCGCGAGCCCACCTCGCGGTTGCCGCCGTCCCATACGGCGAACGCAACAACGGTTTTGTCCCCCGGTATGAAGTGCGGCGAATTCGGGTTGCCCGTCGCCATGGGCGCGGTGATGACCACGCGCCAGACTCCTTTCTCCCACACGCCCCTGCCGTCCGCACGCTGATCAGGCTTGACGGTCATGGTGCCAAAGCCTTCCGCCATCTGGTCGAGCACCGGGCTTGCCGTGGGACGAGACACCGGGTTATCTACGCCGAGCGCGCCGGTATACGGACGCGCATCGGTGGCGCGCAACACCTGGTCTGGGTAAAGGTCCACCATCGCGTTGGGATAGAGGTCCCTGAGCTGCGGCTCGCCCGCGTCAATATCGTGCTGAAAGGCCGCCCGCCACTGCAGGATGTTCACGCGGCCGCCGGGATTGCCCATCATCGGATTGGGAAGCGCATCCTTGCCGGCCCCGATGGGAAATTCCACCGCGACCATGTCGCCGAACTGATCCAGCACGATGCGATCGTTCTGGGTGGGATCTTTCCACTCGATCAGGACGCCGACCCAGTGCCCGTTGTGCGCCGCTCGCACCTTCAATTCCCTGACCACAGGGTTGAGGTGCCGCGGGGTCGCGACCATCTGGGGCAGCATCGGCACCGCCACCGGCCTGGCTTTTTTCCATTCCGGCAGGTTCGCGTCCAGGATCGGACCCATGTACCGAATGCGAACGGCGTTGAGCGTGGTTTCGGCGCTGAGCGCCAGTGCCGAAAGCGCCATCGCCATCGCCGCGCCCGCGAGAAACAATAGTGTCTTGATGGACGTGTTCATGTTCGTCTCGCTCACGTGATGTTGCTGCGGTAGGTCTGGTGCCGGTCGTCGTAGACGGGACGCAGCATGATCGGCTCGCGCAGCGGCACGCGCGCGAGCTCCACGCCGCTTTCGTCGTAGCCGATGCTGTAATTGCCCTCGAGCTTGTAGTAATGAATGATCTCGGAAGTAGCGCCGAAGAGCAGCAGCGCGCCGAGGAGCTTCTTGTCCTCTTTCGCCTGGCGGTATCTGGCGATCGCCTGCTCCACTCCCCAGCCGAACATCTGCCGCAGGTATTGCGGCGGCACGTGCACCGGCGGGATGTAGTAAGTGTTGGGCTCCAGTCCGAGCTGGGGATAGAGCGGCAGCGCGATTTTCGCAACGTGGATGATGTAATCCAGCGGGCTGTCTTCCCGCGCCTTGTCCGGCGTCTTGATGAACCCCTGGAGCCGGATCTTGCCGATGCACGTGATCGTGCATTGGGTCTGCCGCCCGTTCTCCACCGCCGGATAGCAGCCGATGCATTTCTCGGAAACGCGGGTGAACGGGTTGAAATAGACTTTCTTGTACGGGCAGCCTTTGACGCACTCGCGGTAGCCGCGGCAGCGGCCCTGGTCGAGCAGCACGATCCCGTCTTCCGGCCGTTTGTAGATCGACTGGCGCGGGCAGGCGCCGAGGCATGCCGCGTAGGTGCAATGGTTGCAGATGCGGGCGAGGTAGAACATCCACTGCATATGGGGAAGCTGCAGGAACGCCCCCTGCGCCATAAGCCCGGTCGAGTCGTCCTCGCCGATGTTCGGGTGCGCGTAGTCGAGATCCTCGGGCAGGTAGCCCAGGACGCGCTCGCCCTCGGGCGCCGCCTCGAACAGGGTTTTGCCCTTGTAAATCGGGCTCGACATGTCCTGCACGCCGAGCTTCGAGAGGATGTTCACGTCCCAGCCGAGCGGATAGTAGCCGTAGGGCTTGGTCTCGACGTTGTTCCAGAACATCGCCTCCTGCCCGCGTCCCGCGGTCCAGGTGGTCTTGCACGCCACGGTGCAAGTCTGGCAGGCGATGCACTTGTTGATGTCGAAGATCATCGCGAACTGCTTCTGCGGCCGCGCGCCGTCGTACGGGTACTCCATCTCGCGGCCGATCTGCCAGTTGTAGACTTTCGGCATTTCAAAATCCCTTTTCTGTGTCCCCTGTGTCCCGGGGGTTTGCTCACGCCTTGCTGATCTTCACGAAGCCGCCACCCAGGTACTGTTTCATCGCATCGCTCTCGGCCGCCGGCCTCAGGCCCAGGGCGACCGGCCGCCACAGGCCCTTGCCCCCCAGGCCGCCGTCCTCCGCTTTCGCGAACTTGGCGATCGACTCGCGCGGCGCGCTGGTGACGCAGTGCACGTCCACGTTGAAGCCCCTGGTGACCTCGTTGCTCCAGCTCTTGCGCGTAATGAGCGTGTGGGTCTGGTGCGTGGGCTTGAGCGAGGAGCGCGTGAGGCTCTGGTGGCCGCCGTAGCGGAACAGCGCCTGGTACTGCGTTACCGGGTTTTTGGCCGCGCCATCCTCCCTCGTCTCGTGACCCTTTACCGAACCGGGCGTTGCCATGTAGCCGTTGAACCACATGCGGGTGATGCTTTGCGGCGTTCCCGGATAGTAGCGGGCGCGGGCCATGAGGCGCGCCACCTTGTACTCGTCGCGGCGCGCGGGATCGTTCCAGCCGCGGAACGGCAGGTCGTTCGGGTCGCCGTCCACCCACACGTAATCGCCGTCGTTGATGCCGAGCTTTTTTCCGTCCAGCGGATTGATGTCCACGTACATCTCGCCGGACGAGGGACTGCGCTTGTCGCGCCGGTACATGTCGCCGAACGGCCCGAACAGCGCCGCCATGAAGTCGGTATCGATCGGCATCGTGTGCGCGCCGTGCCGGTACTTGGGCGTGTGAAAGACGTAGGTGTATCCCTGGTCCCGCAACGGATGGCCCGACTTGAGCAGCGCGTCCGCGTCGTAGGTGGTGTTGCGCATCTGCCGCGTGATATAGCCGCGGTCATCGGATGCAATACCCCAGTCCTCGGGCCGTTTCGGGCGGATCGCCGGATGCGGGGCGGCGGCGATCGCGCACGGGTCGTAGAAAGTCGCCTCGGAAGGCTCGCGGTGCACGATCAGGTTTTCTCCCGCTTCGATGAATTCCGGCTCGGGCCGATAGAATTCGAGCCGCCCGGTCCTGGTGTACCAGGGCTTGGACTCCTGCACCTGCTCGTAGCTGTTGATGCGCGGATAGGTGCGCGTGTTCATGAGCGCGGGAATGCCGCGCTTGCCGAGGTTCTCGATGTCCTCGAAGCGGTAGCCTTTGAGGGGAGTGGATGCATCGATGATGCGCTGCAGGTAGACCTCGGGCCGGTTCTCCGCGATGAACCGCCACATCTGCTCGAAGCGCTGGTCGCCGGTGAGCTTCGCCAGCTCGCGCGCCACCCCGAGGTAGGTTTCGATGTCGGCCGCGGTTTCAAACGCGCGCCTCGCCGGCGTGCGCGGGAACGGCTGCACGAACGGGTTGGAGTTGGAGGCGGTCATGTCCGGATACTTGAACTCCATCCAGGAATCCACCCCGTACACGATGTCGCTGTACTCGCACGAGCCGGTCCACCACCAGTCGTTGTAGACCACCAGCTCGCACTTCGGCAGCGTGTTGTTCACCACGTCGAAGTGGCCCTTCTGATTGCCGAGGGAGGAGTTGGAGTTCACCTGCCAGATCGCCTTGGTGGGCGTGGGCAGGTGCGCGCCGGTGGTGATCTTCTTGGTGCCGGCCTTCATCACACGTTCCCCGTTCGCCCAGTAGTGCATGGATTCGTAGCGGAAGGTCGCGCGCGTTTTGACCGGCGCCGCGGGATCGAGCTGGGGATTGAACGGATCTTCCAGCGTGTAAAGCGGCACGCCGGCAAACAGGGTGTTCTTGTAGTTGCCGGCGTAGCTGCCGACGTTTCCGCCGTGGCGCCCGAGACTGCCGGCGAGCGCCGCGACCAGGAAGATGGCGCGGTCCTTGTTGTCGTTGTTCCAGAAATGGTTCGGCCCCATGCCGTTGGCGAACAGCGTGCGCCCCTCACTCGCCGCGATGTCGCGCGCAAGGCTGATGGTGGCCTGCGGCGGCGCCCAGGTGATTTTCCGCACCTGCTCGGGCGTCATGTTTGCATCGAGGTATTGCCGGGTGAGATCGAACACCGGGCGTACTGGAATCTTCTTGCCGTCCACCGTGGTGACTTCGAAGGTCCCGGTCAGGGCGGGTTCAATCCCGAGTTTGTCAAAATGTTCGCCCATCTGGTCGTGACCGACCGTAGCGGGCCGCCCTTGCTTGCCGTCCCACACCACAAAGTCGGCGAATTCTTTCACCAGGTACTCGGGAATCTGTACGCCGTTTTGCTGCGTCGTCGCCGGCGCGGATTGGCCTTTCGGCACCACGCGGGTCCAGTTCCTGAGCTCTGAGTCCTGGTGCCCGCTGAAGATATCGGACGCCTTGAGCCGCTCCAGGGTGTCCATGCGCACCAGCGATGGCAGGTCGGTGAAGCGCTTGACGAATTTCTCGTCGTAGAGCTTCTCGCTGATCATCACCCGCGCGACCCCCAGCGCGAACGCCGGATCCGTGCCGGGCCGGATCACGATCACGTCATCGCATTTGTTCGCCGTCGCCGAATACTCCACCGTCACTGCGACCGTCTTCGCGCCTTTGAGCCGCGCCTCCGTCAGCCAGTGGCTGTCCGGCATCTTGGTCGTGATCCAATTCATCCCCCAGGCGATGATGAGCTTCGCGTTCTCCGTGTCGTGCAGCTCGAAATCGTTGGTCTGCTCGCCCGTCACCATCGGATGCCCCGGCGGCAGGTCGGTGTGGAAGGAGTAGGAATCCCAGAAACTGCCGCCTTTGGCCTCTTCCGGCGGCACGCCGCGCAGATGATGATCGAGAAGGGCCATGCTGTTTCCCATGCGGAACGCGCCGAAGATGCGGATCGCGCCTTGGAGCGCCATGCCACCGCGGAATTTCATGACGCGCGTGCCCGCGCCTCCCACCTGCTCCACCATATCGGGATCGTAGCCCTGCGCCAGCAGGTATTTCCTGCCTTGCTCCCCGGAATAGGTTTTCGCGATGTTGTGCAAGGTCCTGGCGTGGTATTGGTAGGCGACCTCGTGCGGAACCTTGAGCCAGCCGTCCCATCCGCGCCGCAGCAGATCCCCCGGAGCCGCGCCCGTCGCGGGGTCGCGCGGGAAGCCCCGGTCCGCCCACTCCTTGAAACCCAGGCGGAGAAACGCGCCCTTCACACGCCGGTCGCCGTAGAAACGCCGCGCCAGCACCAGTCCTTTCTGGCAGCAGCGCGGGTCCCAGCGGGAAGAAGCCTTGTTGCCATACAGGTCCTGCGCCTTGCCGTACCCGTACGTGGGCTGGATGCGCACCACCACGTTGTTCTTCACAAAACCCTCGAGCAGGCAGTTGTGCGTGTCGTTGGGACAGCACATGAAGACGAAAGTCCTGTCGTGGCGGTAGATGTCGCGGTATATGCGCTCCCAGTCGCGGTTCGGGTAGTCCTTCAACGGGTTCGCGACGGAAACCGGGGCGAGGTAGCGGTATTGGGCGAACAGTTCCGCGGGAGAGACGACCGCGCCAAAACCAGCTGCGCCGGCGAGCTTCAGAAACCGGCGGCGCGACAGACGGTCGGACGACATGCTCATGGCAAGGCTCCTTGGGAAGCGGGCGCGCGCTTGGCCCGTGCCGCTCATTGCCGATCAATCATAGGGGGACGCAGGGCGCGCGGGGTTGATCTAAATCAAGTCACATCACCGCACGGTGTTGATAGCCGGGCGCGGACGGCGAACGTACAATCACCGCCATGATTCCATGGCTCGAGGCCGGAGACCCGTTTCCACCGGTCGAACGCGCGCTCGAGGAACCCAACGGGCTGCTCGCCGCCGGAGCGGATCTTTTCGTCCCCCGGCTTCTGGAGGCCTATCGAAACGGCATTTTCCCGTGGTACAGCGAAGGGCAGCCGGTGCTGTGGTGGAGCCCCGATCCGCGCATGGTGCTCTTCCCGTCCGAATTCAAGTTGTCGCGCTCGCTCCGTAAGCGCATCGCGAAACGCGACTACGAGATACGCGTTGACACGGCTTTCGAGGCCGTGATCAGCGCCTGCGCCGAGCCGCGTCCGGGCCGGGAAGGCACATGGATCACCGGAGACATGGTCGCCGCCTACACGGCGCTCGCGCGCGCCGGACACGCGCACTCGGTGGAGACCTGGATCGGGGGAGAACTCGCCGGCGGGCTCTACGGCGTCGCGCTGGGACGCATGTTCTTCGGTGAATCCATGTTCACGAATGCGCCCGATGCCTCCAAGATCGCGCTCGCCCACCTCGTGCGCCAGCTCGAGCGCCGGGACTACGGCATGATCGACTGCCAGATGACGACCGCGCACCTTGCACGCTTCGGCGCGCGCGAAATTCCGCGCGCCGAATTTATGCGAAAACTCACGGACTTGGTAAACTACCCGGACACGGCGCGGAGATGGGCTTTCGACGATGACTTATTTGACTGATTTTCCGGTGTCGGTGCTGCAGTTCTACGCGACCGCGCCCTACCCGTGCAGCTACCTGCCGGAGCGCATGGCGCGCTCGCAGGTCGCGACTCCCAGCCATCTCATCGACGGCCCGGTTTACTCGGAGCTGGTGCGCGCCGGCTTCCGCCGCAGCGGCGCTTTCACTTACCGGCCGCACTGCGATCATTGCCGCGCGTGCGTCCCGGTGCGCGTGCTGGCCGAGGAATTCCAGCCTTCCCGCACCCAGCGCAGGACGCTGAAGCGGCACGGCGCGCTCAAGGCCGAGAGCCTGCCCCTCAAGTACAGTCCGGAGCATTACGGGCTCTACCTGCGCTACCAGTCGCGGCGTCATTGCGGCGGCGGCATGGACCAGGACAGCCGCGAGCAGTACCGGCATTTTCTGCTCCAGAGCAACGTGCGATCGCGGCTGATCGAGTTCCGCGAGGACGGGACGCTGCGCATGGTTTCCATCGTGGACGAGCTGCAGGACGGGCTGTCGTCGGTCTACACCTTCTTCGACCCGGACGTGCGGGGCGCGAGCTTCGGCACCTACAACATCCTGTGGCAGATCGGGCTCTGCCGCCGGCTCGACCTGCCTTACCTCTACCTCGGTTACTGGATCGCCCAGAGCCGCAAGATGGCCTACAAGATCGAGTTCCAGCCGATGCAGGGCCTCATCAATGGCCGCTGGTCCAGCTGCGCGTGAGGTTGTAGCCGACGGCGAGCAGCGTGGGTCCGAGGAAGATGCCGACGAAGCCGAAAGCGAGTATCCCGCCGAACACGCCGAGCAGCACCAGCACGAACGGCAGGCTCGAGCCGCGGCTGATCAGCAAGGGCTTCACGATGTTGTCGATGCCGCTCACCACGAAAAATCCCCAGATCGCCATGAATACGGCCCAGCCGGTCTCACCCTGGTAGAACAGCCACGCCGTGGCGCCGACCCAGATCAGCGGCGGCCCCGCCGGCACGAGGGACAGGAAGAAGGTGAGGAAGCCCAGCATCAGCGCGCCGGGCACGCCGGCGATCAGAAAGCCGATCGCCGCCGCCAGGCCCTGGGCGATCCCCGTTCCGATGATGCCGTAGACCACGCCGTTGATGGTCCCGCCGACGATTTCCAGGAGGCGGCCGGTGAGATTGCCGGCGACGCGGTTCAAGCCGTTGCGCAGCGCCCGCACGAGAGCGGCGCCATCGCGGTAGAAGAAAAATCCGATGAAGGCGATCAGCGCGAACTGCAGCACGCCCTCGCCGACGATAATGCCGGCCCGCACCAATACCTCGCGCGCCGGCCGGGCGATCCGCTTCAGCGCCTCCGCGAGCTGCGCCTTGCTGCCCGCCAGCTCGCGCCAGCCCGCGTCGAGCGGCTCGCCGAAGAGCGGGATCGAGGCGACCCAGTCCGGCGGCCCCGGCAGGCCGTCCGCCAGCAATTCCCGCACCCGCTCGACGAGCGGCGGAACGTCGTCGGCGAAAGTCGCCGCGATCAGCGCGAGCGGCAGCACCAGCACCAGGACGAGGAGCGCGGTCATCGCGAGCGCGGCGAGCGAGCGCCGGCCCCCGAACCTGCGCTCGAGCCAGAGGTAGACCGGCCAGGTCGAGAAGCCCAGGATCGCGGCCGACAGGATGGCCGCGAGAAACGGCCTCAGCACCATCAGGCAGCCGATCACCAGCACCGCGACCGCCGCGACCTGGATGATCTGCTCGATGCGCTTTTCCATCGCCGCTCCGTGTTTGCGGGTCCTATCATGGCATACCGGCGCGGTCGTTTAAAATAGCGCCATGTCCTACGCGCTGCTGCGACCGTTGCTGTTCGCGCTCGAAGCCGAAACCGCCCACCGTTTCACCCTCGATGCGCTCCGGGGGCTGGCCCGGATCGGATTGCCGCCCTCGCCCGGGCCGGCGCCCAAAGCCTGCGCGCGCAAAGTGATGGGGATCGATTTTCCCAATCCGGTGGGACTCGCCGCGGGGCTGGACAAGAACGGCGAATACATAGATGCGCTGGCGCGGCTGGGCTTCGGCTTCCTGGAGGTCGGCACGGTGACGCCGCGCCCCCAGCCGGGAAATCCGCGTCCGCGCCTGTTCCGGATTCCCGCCGCGCGCGCGGTCATCAACCGCCTGGGCTTCAACAACGACGGCGCGGACCGCCTGGTCGAGAACGTGCGGCGCGCCAGGTATCGCGGCGTGCTCGGCATCAACATCGGCAAGAACGCCGACACCCCCCTCGAGCGCGCCGCGGACGACTATCTGGCGTGCCTGCGCAAAGTCTATCCGCTGGCAAGCTATGTGACCGTGAACGTTTCCTCGCCGAACACCCGGGATTTGCGCCGGCTTCAGCAGGCGGGCGAACTCGACCATTTGCTTGGGGCGCTGAAATCCGAGCAGCGGAAGCTGGCCGACATACACGGAAAGCATGTGCCGCTCGCGGTAAAAATCTCCCCCGACCTGGACCCCGCACAGGTCGCTTCGATCGCGGAGTCCCTGCTGCGCCATCAGGTGGAAGCCGCGATCGCCACCAACACGACGACGGCGCGCGAGGCAGTTGCCGGCATGGCGCATGCCGGCGAGGCGGGCGGCCTCAGCGGCACGCCTCTCACGGCACCCTCGACGGGAGTAATTATTAATATTAATCAATCACTTAAAGGAGAAATACCGGTGATCGGGGTGGGCGGCATCATGAACGGCGGCGATGCCCGCGAGAAAATCGCCGCGGGCGCGAGCCTGGTCCAGCTCTACACCGGGCTCGTCTATCGCGGCCCGGCGTTGGTGGACGAGTGCGTCGCTGCGCTGTGCGGGCAATGAAGGTGACGCAGTGACGTAGTGACGCGGTGACGAACGGCTGGAAAGGATCGAATCACGATTGACGATCAAATGGCGCAAGCTTCCGTCAAAGCCCCGGCAGTAGCCGTGATAGACGAGCAGACCTGCATCGGCTGCACGCTGTGCATCGCGGCCTGCCCGGTGGACGCGATCGTCGGCGCGGCCGGGCGGATGCACACCGTCATCGCCGCCGAATGCATCGGCTGCAAGCTGTGCCTGCCGCCCTGCCCCGTGGACTGCATCGAGATGGTCGAAAGCGGAACGGCGTTGACGCGCGAGGAGCGCAAGCGGCGCGCCGATCACGCCAGGCTGCGCTACGCGGCGCGCCGGATGCGCTTGCGCGCGGAGCGCGGCCCTTCGCGCGGGAACGCGGCTGAACGCAAGAAGCATGAAACGATCGCGAGAGTGATGGAACGCGCGCGCCGGCGGCTGCGCGACCGTCAGGTCAAATGATGAACCGCCAAGACGCCGGGAAAATCGGGAACTAACTCCCAAAGCGCCGGAACGTGTAACCCATGTCCCCCGACGTTTTTGTTACCTATCTTCCCCGGCCGGTCAGATTACGCCAGTAGTACACGTCGAGATCGACACGCGTAACACCTTTTCGTCTCGCGACGGTGGTAGCAACTTTCTGAAACTCGGTACTTTCGTCAGATGCGAGGCCAATAACC
>JACOVL010000060.1 GCA_016177355.1 Betaproteobacteria bacterium
GGTCGGTACGAGGATTTGATGCCTGCCAGCACCGTTTTGGTCCCGCCGCCGAAGTCGAGCGTGAGCCTCAGCAGCCGGTCCGCGCCCTCGACGTGCTCGGCGTTGACGATCTTCGCGACGCGCAGATCCACCTTGTTGAAATCGTCAATTGTTATCTGCGCATCAGCGCCTGTAACTTTCCCCTCGCCCCCCGGGAGAGGGGTTAGGGGTGAGGGAGATTTTTCCATGATTTCATTCCAGATCGCTTCCAGCACGGAAGCTGTTTGTTGAAGAATGTCGTTATTCCAGAAACGGATTACCTTGATACCCTGAGTGGATAAAATATTGGTCCGTGCCTCGTCTTCCTGCTTTCTGTCTTGATGCTGTGCTCCGTCCAGCTCGATGGCGAGCTTGCATTCATGACTGTAGAAATCGAGCACGTACTTGCGTCCTTCGGGCGTTACTACCGGATGCTGGCGTCGGAATTTTGCGCTCCCGAAGTGGCGGTTGCGCAATAGTGCCCATAGCAGTTGCTCCGCGTCCGTCTGTTCTTGGCGAAGCTTGCGTGCGGCAAGCAGCAAGTCGTCTGGGACAGGCGGGTTCGGAGGGCGTGTTTCCTCACCCCCGGCCTTTCGCTTCCTCACCCCCGGCCCCTCTCGCTCCCTCACCCCCGACCCCTCTCCCGGAGGGCGAGGGGAGACAACCGGTTCCCTTCTCCCCCCGGGAGAAGGGCTAGGGATGAGGGAGGGAGAGGCGGGCGTCAGGCTTTCCTTGTTGGCTTCGACTAGGGCGATGATCTGCTTCGGGTCGATGCGGGTAATCAGATGGACGTAAGGCCTAGTTTTGTGTCCCCGTTCGAGATGCTTTTGTGCGTCGTCCCATTTGAGTTCCGGGATCCCAAGCATTTGCTCCACGTGCGAAGCTAGGTCTGGTAAGACTGGCTTCAGATAAATCGTCAGAAGTCGAAAGGCGTCAATGGCGCAAGAACAAACTTGGTGCAGTTCTGATTCTGAACTCCGGTCAAGATTCTTGGCAATTTCCCAAGGCTTCTTGTGATCAATATAGATGTTGATGTAGTCAGCGAGCATCATGATCTCTCGGACAGCCTTCCCAAACTCCCTGTCTTCATAGAGTTCCTTGATTCGCAGACTAGATTTTTGTACGGAGGCTAGCAATGCGTCTGCTGTTTCAGGTTCTGCACGCAGGTAAGCGAGAAAGTCCTTATGTTCACCTTCTTCGGCAGATCGGTGAGCGCCAGCGATAGCACGAGCAAGACGAACGTTATATTCCGTAGCGTTTCCGATAGAAACCCCAATCTTTCCCTCGAAATGCTTGGTCAGAAATGGAAGAGTACGGCTCGCGATGTTGACGTACTTTCCCACGAGATCGCTGTTCACCCGCGCGACGAAGTCGTCGAGGTTGAGGTCGATGTCCTCCATCGTGGGGCCGAGCTTGGCGGCGTAGTAGTAGCGCAGCCATTCCGGATTAAGTCCTTGTTTTAAATAACTTTCCGCGGTAATGAAGGTGCCGCGCGACTTGGACATCTTCTCGCCGTTCACGGTGAGAAAACCGTGCGCGTAGATATGGTCGGGCGTGCGGTAGCCGGCGTTCTTCAGCATCGCCGGCCAGAACAACGCGTGGAAGTAGAGAATGTCCTTGCCGATGAAGTGGATCATCTCGGTGATCCCGGCCGCGGCTTTCTTTGCATCGGTGTACGCGTCGAAATCCACCGGCTTGCCGGCGGCCTTCCGCTTGTCGCAGTAGTTGCGGAAACTGCCGAAGTAGCCGATCGGCGCGTCGAGCCAGACGTAGAAGTACTTGCCGGGCGCGCCGGGAATCTCGAAACCGAAGTAGGGCGCGTCGCGCGAGATGTCCCAGTCGTTGAGCCCCGCCTTGAACCACTCATCGAGCTTGTTCGCCGCTTCCGGCTGCAGCGCGCCCGAGCGCGTCCATTCCTTCAGGAACGCTTCGCAGGCGCCGAGCCTGAAAAAGTGATGTTCCGACGATTTCCGCACCGGCTTCGCGCCGGACACGGTCGAGTAGGGGTTCCCGAGGTCCGTCGGGTTGTAGGTCGCGCCGCAGGTTTCGCAGGCGTCGCCGTACTGGTCCTTCGCCCCGCACTTCGGGCACTCGCCCTTGATGTAGCGGTCCGGCAGGAACATTTCCTTCACCGGATCGTAGAACTGCTCGACGGTGCGCCTCGTGATGAGCTTGGTCTTGTCGAGCCGGCAGTAAAACTCCTCCGACAGCTCGCGCGTCTCCTTCGAATGGGTCGAATAATAGTTGTCGAAGCTGACGTGAAAGCCGTCGAAATCGCGCTTGTGCTCGTGCCACACGCGCCCGATCAGTTGCTCCGGCGTGATGCCCTCGGCCTCCGCGCGCAGCATCATGGGCGTGCCGTGGGTGTCGTCGGCCCCGACGTAATGCACCTCGTGACCCTGCATCCGCTGGAAGCGCACCCAGATGTCGGTCTGGATGTACTCCACCAGGTGGCCGAGATGGATCGCCCCGTTGGCGTAGGGGAGAGCGGAAGTGACGAAAATGCGGCGCTGCATAAGCGTCGAATTGTAACCGATAAATCCTTGCTGCCAGAATGGTTTAGCTCGCGATTTGATAGGCGCGGCGCGCATTATCGTCTAGAATCGCGCCCTACATGCTGAATGAGGACACGATGGCGGTCACCGAGCAGCAGGCCCGGGAAGCGCTGAAGGGCCTGATCGATCCCAACACCCGCAAGGACTACGTCTCCACCAAGTCGGTCCGCAACGTCAAGGTGGAGGGCGACGCGATCTCGGTGGACGTGCTGCTCGGCTACCCCGCGAAGAGCCAGCTCGAGCCGGTCCGCGAGGAAATCACGAAGAAACTCAAGGCCCTTCCGGGCGCCGGCAAGGTGACCGTCAATGTCCAGATGAAGATCGTCTCGCACGCGGTGCAGCGGGGCGTGAAGCTCGTCCCCAACATCAAGAACATCATCGCCGTCGCTTCCGGCAAGGGCGGCGTGGGGAAAAGCACGGTGGCGGTCAACCTGGCCTTGGCGCTCGCTGCGGAAGGCGCATCGGTCGCCGTGCTCGACGCCGACATCTACGGCCCTTCCCAGCCCACCATGCTCGGCATTCGCGGCCGGCCCGAATCGCGCGACGGCAAGAGCCTGGAGCCGATGGAAGGCCACGGCGTACAGGCGATGTCCATCGGCTTCCTGATAGACACCGAAACGCCCATGGTCTGGCGCGGGCCGATGGTGACCCAGGCCCTGGAGCAGCTCCTGAACGAGACCCAGTGGCGGGAGGTGGACTACCTGGTGGTGGACCTGCCCCCCGGCACCGGCGACATCCAGCTGACGCTCGCCCAGCGCGTGCCGGTGACCGGCGCCGTCATCGTCACCACGCCCCAGGACATCGCCCTGATCGACGCCCGCAAGGGGTTCAAGATGTTCGAGAAGGTGGGCATCCCGATCCTCGGCATCGTCGAGAACATGAGCACCCACGTCTGCTCGCAGTGCGGCCACGAGGAGCGCATCTTCGGCGAGGGCGGCGGCGAGCGCATGGGCAAGGACTACAACGTCGAGTTCCTTGGAGCGCTGCCGCTCGACATCCATATCCGTGAGCAGGCCGACTCCGGCCGCCCGACGGTGGTCGCCGACCCCGAGCACCGGGTGAGCCAGATCTACCGGCAGATCGCCCGCCGCGTCGCGGTCAAGATCGCCGAGAAGGCGCAGGACCACTCCGCGGCGTTCCCGAAGATCGTCGTCCAGAACACTTAGCGGACAGCGGATAGCTGTCAGCGATCAGCCCGAGACTAGCGGCTTCGCCGCGGTAAAATGGCTCATCTGAATGCTGACGGCTGAGAGCTGACGAATGTCAATAAAGTCCGACCGCTGGATCCGGCGCATGGCGCGCGAGCACCGGATGATCGAGCCGTTCGAGCCGAACCAGGTCAAGGAGGTGCAGGGCCGGAAGATCGTGTCCTACGGCACCTCCAGCTACGGCTACGATATCCGTTGTTCCAATGAATTCAAGCTCTTCACCAACCTCAACAGCACCATCGTCGACCCCAAGAACTTCGACGACAAGTCGTTCGTGGACGTGAAGGGCGACTACTGCATCATCCCGCCCAACTCCTTCGCGCTCACCCGCACCGTCGAATACTTCCGCATCCCCCGCAACGTCCTGGTGGCGTGCCTCGGCAAGTCCACCTACGCCCGCTGCGGCATCATCGTGAACGTGACGCCCCTCGAGCCGGAGTGGGAGGGCTATGTGACGCTGGAGTTCTCCAACACGACGCCGCTGCCGGCCAAGATCTACGCCAACGAGGGCGTCGCCCAGGTGATCTTCCTCGAAGCCCGGCCGGACGATGTCTGCGAGACTTCCTACAAGGACCGCGGCGGCAAGTACCAGGGCCAGACCGGCGTCACTCCTCCAAAAGTTTAGGCGGCAAGCGGCGCTCCGCCGCCTCCCGGGCGTGTCGCGGCTGTCACACCGGCCGGAAATTTTTCCGCCAAACCGAAAAAAACTCTTGATTCCCCGCGCGGTACTCCTATAATTCGCGGAAGTTTTGCGAATTTGCGGCGGATTTTTCGGAATCGGGGAAGTTTCATGACAACGGCAAGCAGCTTCTGCCTCCGGGCAGACGCGATCGAGCGGGACCTACCTGAGACCTAGGTCACAAGGAGATACTTTGATGGCCGTGCGCCCTGTCGCCTTCAAGAAACCGCAGTCCCAGCCCGAAACAGAACAACCCCAGTCAGATCTCTTCGACACGCATCCCGAAGTCCGCCTGGACTTCAAGCACATCCGGGCAGCGCTCAAACAGGGCTACACCAAGCCCTTCCTGCTCGTAGATACCAGCCTGATTCGCAACAAGATTCGCCGCTTCAAGGCCGCGCTGCCGCGCGTGCACCCGCACTACGCGGTCAAGGCCAATCCCGACCCGCGCGTGCTGAAGGTGCTGATCGAGGAAGGGGCGGGTTTCGAGATTGCCTCGATCGCCGAGCTCGACCTCCTGCTCAAGCTCAAGGTGCCGGCGGCGGAGGTCTATTACAGCAACCCGGTGAAGTCGAGCGACTCCATCCGCTACGCCGCCGGCAAGGGCATCGAGTGGTTCGCGCTGGACAGCGTCGAGGAGCTGCGCAAGGTCCACGGCATCAAGCCCGATGCCAGGCTCTATGTGCGGATCGAGGTCCCCAACGTCGGCAGCGACTGGCCGCTCTCGGGCAAGTTCGGGATGAAGGCGCAGGAAGTGGACGCCATCGTCGCCGAAGCGGCGGCGCTCAAGGCCGACCTGGCCGGCGTCACCTTCCACGTCGGCTCCCAGTGCCGCAACCCGGAAAACTGGCGGGTCGGCATCCAGGGCGCCAAGCGGGTGTTCAAGAAGATGCGCCTCGCCGGCCTCCAGCCGCGCCTCCTCAACCTCGGCGGCGGCTACCCGGTGCGTCACGTGAAGCCCATCCCCTCCATCGAGAAGATCGCGGAGGTGATCAACCACGGCCTGCGCGACGTGCCGCAGAACGTGCGCGTGATGGCCGAGCCGGGGCGCTACCTCGTGTCGGACGCGGGCTACTTCGTCTGCCGCGTGGTCGGCACCGCGACCCGCTCGGGCAAGCGCTGGATGTACTGGGACGCGGGCGTCTTCGGCGGCGTCATCGAAACCACCGAGGGCCTGCGCTACGACGTGCAGACCGACCGCCAGGGCAAGCTCATACCCTGGAACATCGCGGGACCCACCTGCGACTCGGTGGACGTGTGCATGCGCGACGAGTTGTTCCCCGAGGACATGCAGGAGGGCGACTTCATCTACATCGCCAACGCCGGCGCCTACACCACGGCGTACGCGAGCCAATTCAACGGCTTCCCGCTGCCCGAGGTGCGCGTCGTCTAGGGCCGTATTATTTAATCATTTTCTTGTTTTTCTTCATCCACTCTTCGGCTTGCGTCTCGGCTTCGGCAACCTGCGCCGGGCTCATGCCGGCGCGCACGATCTTGAGGGAATCCTGCGCGACGTCGTCGCCTTGCAGCGCGGCGACCTTCACCCAGAAGTAAGCGCGCACCGGGTCGCGGGCGGGCTTGCCCTCGTGGTAGAGCATGCCGAGGTTGTGCTGGGCCTGCACGTGGCCGCGGCTCGCCGCCTTGGCATACCACTGCACGGCCCGCTCGTGGTCCTGCGCCACGCCGTCGCCATTGGCGTAGGAGAGGCCGAGGTTGTACTGCGCGCCGGGGTCGTTCTGGGCCGCGGCGAAGTTCCACCAGCGATGGGCGGCCTGCGGGTCCTTCTTTACCCCGTAGCCGCGCGAGTACATGAGCCCCATGGTGGTCTGCGCCCGGACGTCGCCCTGCTTGGCGAGCTTCTCGTACCAGCGCGCGGCCTCGGCGAAATCCTGCTCGACCCCGTCCTTGCCGACGTAGTACATCTCGGCCAGCTGCCGCGTCGCGCCCCTCTCGCCCGCATGGGAGCGGATCTTGAGGTCCTCGATGTTGACCTTTTTTTCCTGCGCCGCGGCGGGCTGCATGGCCAGCACGAGCGCAGCGCAGGCCGCAATGATGAGGGCGGCGAGCTTAATGGCGGACGCGTTCATAGACGGCGTGGCGGTAAGCGTGGTTGTGGCGGGCATCTGCGGCGTGCGCCTGCGACGAGACCTCGCGCCATTCACCCGGCTCGTATCCCGGCATATAGGTGTCTCCCGCGATTTCGGCTTCGACCGTCGTGAGGTAGAGGCGGCCGGCGAGCGGCAGGGCCGCCCGGAACAGATCGGCCCCGCCGACCACAAAAATTTCCGGATCGCCGCCGCAGGCCTCGACCGCGCCCTCCAGGGTATCTTTCACGATGGCACCTTGCACCTTCAACGCGCGGTTGCGGCTGACGATGACAGTGGTCCGCCCCGGCAGCAGGCGCCCGATGGATTCCCAGGTCTTGCGGCCCATGATGATGTGATGGCCCAGGGTGAGGCTCTTGAACAGCTTCAGCTCGTCCGGCAGTTGCCACGGGATCGCGCCGTTCGCGCCGATCACGCGGTTTTTCGCCATCGCCACTATTATCGAAAGGCGTGATGGGTGATGGGTGATGGGTGATGGGCGGGCCTCGCTGTCACGGCGTTTTTCATCACTCATCACTCATCACTCATCACTGGTTATACGGCGATCGGGGCCTTGATCGCGGGGTGCGGATCGTAGTTCTCGAGCGTAAAGTCCCCGTACTTGAATTCGAAGATGTTTTTCACCGCCGGGTTGAGCCGCATCGCCGGCAGCCGGCGCGGCTCGCGCGCGAGCTGCTCGCGCGCCTGCTCCAGGTGATTCAGGTAGAGGTGCGTGTCGCCGAAGGTGTGCACGAAATCGCCGGGCTTGAGCCCGGTGACCTGCGCGACCATCATCATGAGCAGCGCGTAGGATGCGATATTGAACGGCACGCCGAGAAAGTAGTCGGCGCTCCTCTGGTAGAGCTGGCAGGAGAGCCGCCCGCCCGCGACGTAGAACTGGAACAGCGCGTGGCACGGCGTGAGCGCCATCTGATCGAGCTCGCCGACGTTCCATGCCGAGACGATGATGCGGCGCGAGTCGGGATTTTTCCGGATCTGCTCGATGACCTGGCCCATCTGGTCTATGTGGCGCCCGTCGGGCGCAGGCCACGAGCGCCACTGGCGCCCATAGACCGGTCCGAGGTCGCCCCTGGCGTCGGCCCACTCGTCCCAGATCGTGATGCCGTTATCTTTCAGGTACTTGACGTTGGTGTCGCCCTTCAGGAACCACAGCAGCTCGTGGATGATGGATTTGAGGTGCACTTTCTTGGTGGTGAGCAGCGGGAAGCCCGCATTGAGGTCGAACCGGAGCTGCGCTCCGAAGATCGAGAGCGTGCCGGTGCCGGTGCGGTCGTTCTTGCGCGCGCCGTGCTCGAGCACGTGCTTCATCAGGTCGAGGTACTGGCGCATCGCGAAGAGGATCTGGATTCAGGAATCAGGTTTCCTGATTTTAGTTGATTTCCCAAGCGAACGGCTTCTCCAGCGAGGGGCATCGCTATAATAGCCCGCTCGTCGGTTCAACAGGATGAACGCGCCATGTTAGCGAAACTCGAGCAGTTTGCCGTGCCGCCCGGCGTAGCGGAGCTCAAGGGCGCGAAGCACGTCCTGCTGGTGCTGCCCAAAGCGGCGAGGCTGGAGGCGATTCGCGGACTGCCGTGCGCGGAGACACTGGCTGCCGCCCTCAGGCGCCGCAAGAAGAAGCCGGAAGATCTCGCCAAATCCCCGATTGCAACCGATTTGCCGCAGGGCGCGCTCGCGTCGTGGACCATGCTGGACGGGACGAAGTCCGTATTCGAGCAGCAGACGCAGTTGCGCAAGGCCCTGCAGCCCGCGTTGGCCGAGAAGCCCCGCGAGCTCGTCGTCGCTGTGTTCGGAACCGCGGCGCAGAGGCGGCATGCCGCGGAGCTGGCAGCGTACTCGGCGTGGATCAACGGCGCGCAGCTGCCCGAGCGCAAGAAAAAAGCGGAAGGTTCCACGCTGCAAGCCGTGCGCCTGTACGGCCACCGCTCGCCCGACGGCTACGCGCGGCAAAAAGCGGCCGCGCGGGGCAACCTGCTGGCCCGCGAGCTGACCATGCTGCCGCCCAACGAGCTGAACCCGGGCAGCTATCGGGCGCGCGTGAAGAGGCTCGCGCGGGAGCGCGGCTGGCGGCACGAGGAATACGACATGAAGCGCCTGCGCAGGATGGGCGCCGGCGCGTTCGTGGCGGTGGCGCAGGGCAGCGACGACGAGCAGGCCGCGATCGTTCATCTCGCGTATCGCGGCGCGAAGGCGCGGAAGCACGTCGCGCTGGTGGGCAAGGGCATCTGCTTCGACACCGGCGGGCACAACCTCAAGCCCGCCCGCTCCATGCAGGGCATGCACGAGGACATGAACGGCTCGGCCGTGGCGCTCGGCATCCTGCACGCGGCGTCCGAGCTGAAATTGCCGGTCAACCTCGACTGCTGGATGGCGATCGCGCAGAACCATCTCGGCCCGCGCGCCTATAGGCAGAACGAGGTCGTCACGGCGTTGAACGGCACCACCATCGAGATCGTGCACACCGACGCGGAAGGGCGCATGGTGCTCGCAGACACGTTGACGCTCGCGGCGCGCGGCAAGCCCGATCTCATCGTCGATTTCGCGACGCTGACCGGCAGCATGCATACCGCGCTCGGCGACCGCTACAGCGGGATATTCGCAACCAACGGCGACCTCGCGCGCCGCGCGCTGGCGGCGGGCGCGGCGAGCGGGGAGCGGGTGTGCGTGTTCCCGCAAGACGCCGACTACGACGAGGCGCTCGAGAGCAAGATCGCGGACGTCAAGCAATGCGCCATGGAGGGCGGGGCCGACCACATCCTCGCCACACGTCTCCTCAAGCGCTTCACGGACGACCGGCCGTGGATACACATGGACTTGTCGGGCTCGAGCTGCAAGGGCGGCCTCGGCGTGGTCGGCACCGACGTCACCGGCTTCGGCGTCGCGTGGGGCATCGAGCTGCTGCGCGGGCTCGCCGCGCGTTGAATCCCGCCTAGCCGCGGCCGCGGTTTTTGTCCCACACGTAGCGCACGAAGCGCTGCCAGCGGTTTTGCGGCTGCGCGAGCTTGTTGTGCTGCTTCGCCGCGGCCTGGTCGCGGAGATGGCTCTGCTTCACGCGCTCGTGCAGCTCGCTCATGCTCATGCCGCCGGGGCCTGTCCTGAGCGTTCGGTCTTCGACAGGCTCAGACCGAACGGTGGTCGAAGGGCTTTTCACTTTGCCGGGATCGGGTTTCTTGGCCATGATTTCAAGCGTCCGCGATGTCCTATATGTTATACTAGCTATTGAATTTAATCGAGTTTTTGGCATTTTTTGCACCTATGTCCGGTAACACGCTCGGCAAATTGTTCTGCGTGACCTCGTTCGGCGAGAGCCACGGGCCGGCGATCGGCTGCGTGGTGGACGGCTGCCCGCCCGGCATGGAGTTGTCGGAAGCCGACATCCAGCCTGAGCTCGACCGCCGCAAGCCCGGCACTTCGCGCCACGTCACGCAGCGGCGCGAGGAGGACGTCGTGGAAATCCTCTCCGGCGTGTTCGAAGGCAGGACGACCGGCACGCCGATCGCGCTCTTGATCCGCAACGTGGATGCGAAAAGCAAGGATTACTCGAAGATCAAGGACATGTTCCGGCCCGGCCACGCCGATTACACTTACCTGCAGAAGTACGGCGTCCGCGATTACCGCGGCGGCGGCCGGCAGTCGGCGCGCGAGACCGCGGTGCGCGTCGCGGCCGCGGCGATCGCGAAGAAATGGCTGCGCCAGAAGTACGGAGTGGTTGTGCGCGGCCATCTCGCGCAGCTCGCTGCCATCAAGGTGCCGTTCAAGTCGTGGGACGCCGTCGGCGCCAACCCGTTCTTCGTCGCCAACGCGGAGATCGTGCCGCAGCTCGAGGCATTCATGGATCAACTCAGGAAGTCCGGCGATTCCTGCGGCGCGCTGATCACGACCGTCGCATCCGGCGTTCCCGCCGGCTGGGGCGAGCCGGTGTACGACAAGCTCGACGCCGATCTCGCCTACAACATGATGAGCATCAACGCCGTGAAGGGCGTGGAGATCGGCGCGGGCTTCCGCGCGGTGGAGCAGAAGGGCACCGAGCATTCCGACGAGATGGCGCCGCAGGGATTCCTGTCGAACAACGCCGGCGGCGTGCTCGGCGGCATCTCGACCGGGCAGGACATCGTGGTGAACGTCGCGGTCAAGCCCACCTCGAGCATCCGCCTGCCGCGGCGCACGATAGACCGGGCGGGAAGACCGACCGTGATCGAGACCCACGGCCGCCACGATCCGTGCGTCGGCATCCGCGCGACGCCGATCTGCGAGGCGATGATGGCGCTGACGCTGATGGACCACGCGCTGCGCCACCGCGCGCAGAACGCCGACGTCGCGTGCGAGACGCCGCGCATCCCCGCGCAGGCGCCGGCCGACGTGATCGCCAAACTGCGCGCCGCCGCCGCGGTCGAGAACCCCGACCCCGACGAAGCGTAGCGGCGTGCAAGACCTGCCGTACCGGCGCCTCGCCGGTTTCTACTTTTTCTACTTCGCCTACATCGGCGCGTTTGCGCCGTTCTTCAGCCTCTACCTCGACGGCGCCGGCATGTCCGCCGTGGAGATCGGCGTGCTGATGTCGCTGCCGCAACTCACGCGCATCGTCGCGCCGCAGCTCTGGGGGTGGCTGGCGGACCGCGGCGCGAGACGCTTGCGCGTCGCGCGCCTCGCTGGCGCCGCCGGCACGATCGCGTGGCTCGGCGTCTTCGCCGACGCGCACTTCGCGTGGTTGTTCGCGGTGCTGCTCGCGATGACATTTTTCTGGAGCGCCGCGCTGCCTCTTGTCGAGGCGACGACGCTATCCCATCTCGGCGACGAGACCGCGCGCTACGGGCGCGTCCGCGTCTGGGGCTCGCTGGGATTCATCGCGGCGGTGGTCGGCGTCGGCTACACGCTCGATTACTCGTCCACGAAGACGCTGCTGTGGATCGTGTTGGGCCTGATGGGCGGCATGCTCGGGTTCTGCTGGGCGGTGCCCGACGCCAGGGTCGCGCCGCACGCATCCGACGAGCTGCCGATCGGCCACATCCTCAAGCGCCCGGAGGTGATCGCGCTGATCTCGGCGTGCGCGCTGATGGCCGCCGCGCACGGGCCGTACTACACGTTCTACACCCTCCATCTCGTGGATCACGGCTACAGCAAGTCGCTCGCCGGCTGGCTGTGGGCGCTGGGCGTCATCTGCGAGGTCGGCATCTTCATCTGGATGCCGCACCTCTATCGCGCTTTCACCCCGCGCGGGATCCTGCTCGCGAGCTTCGCGCTCGCCGTGGCGCGCTTCCTGATGATCGGCTGGCTCCCCGGGAGCCTCGCCGCGCTGCTCCTCGCGCAGGTGCTGCACGCCGCGACCTTCGGCTCGTTCCACGCCGCGGCGATCGGCGTGGTACACAAGTTTTTCCGCGGCCGGCACCAGGCGCGCGGCCAGGCGCTCTACGGCAGCCTCGCGTTCGGCGTGGGCGGCGCGATCGGCGGTTTCGCCAGCGGCTACGCCTGGGCGGGTTTGGGCCCGGCGCTGACTTTCACGCTCTCTTCAGCCTGCGCGCTCGCGGGCATGCTGCTGATCGCCTGGAAACTTAGGCTCGAAGCGCGTGACTAACCCTGTTCCGGCTCAGCCGGCTGTGCAATAATCCAAAGTTTCCATGAGGTTACGTAAGTGACGGCGCGCACGCTCTACGACAAGTTGTGGGACAGCCACCTCGTCCACCAGGCGGCGGACGGCACGGCGCTGATCTACATTGACCGTCACCTGGTGCATGAGGTGACGAGCCCGCAGGCGTACGAAGGGTTGAAGCTCGCCGGCAGGAAGCCGTGGCGGGTGGATTCGATCGTCGCGACCGCCGATCACAACACGCCGACCCGCA
>JACOVL010000061.1 GCA_016177355.1 Betaproteobacteria bacterium
CCCAAGGGGGCATCGTCCGCGCCGCCGGCGCCGGTGTCTGCGTGCGCACCAGCGACTGGACACCGGCCCGCGCGGTTGCCGAGTGCGATCCCGACCTGGTGAAGAAGCCGGCGCCGAAGCCGAAGGCCGCACCGAAGGCCGCGCCGAAGCCCAAGCCGGCAGCGAAAAAAGCCAAGCCCCAGTTCCTCAACATCGAGGAAAAGATCGAGTTGCAGGGCATGCCGTTCGGCAAGGCCGAGATGACCGACGAGAACAAGACCGAGCTCGACAAGTTCCTGGCCGGCCTGCGCAAGGCTACCAAGGCGCGTGCGCCCGTGCAGTTCGGCGCGGTGATCGTCACCGGCCATACCGACCGCATCGGCAGCTTGAAGTACAACATGAAGCTGTCCGAGCGCCGCGCGACCGTGGTCAAGGACTACCTCGTAGCCAAGGGCGTGGACCAGAAGCTGATCTTCTGGGAAGGCAAGGGCCCGAAGCAGGCGATCCCGGTGACCAAGTTCTGCGACAACAAGATGAAGCGCAAGCAGTTGATCGAGTGCCTGGCGCCGAACCGCCGCGTCACGGTGGAAGTGGTCGGCCGCGCCGTGAACCTCAAGCCCAAGCCAAAGCCGAAGGCGAAGCCCGGCGCCAAGCCGAAGCCCAAAGCAAAGCGATAGGTTACGAGGAGCGACAATTGAAAAGCCCTGCTTCGGCAGGGCTTTTTTTATTTCCGCATGGCCGGCCAGCCTGAAACAGCCGCCACCATCGTCGAGGCGCGCTGGGTAATCCCGGCGGACCCGCCACAGGCGGTGCTGCAAGGGCATGCCGTCGTCATTGCCGGCGGCCGCATCCGCGAGCTGCTTCCCGCCGAGCAGGCGCGCACCCGCTATCCCGGCGCGCGCCGCATCGAGCTCGCCGGGCACGCGTTGATCCCGGGGCTCATCAACCTGCACACCCACGCGGCGATGACGCTGATGCGCGGGCTCGCCGACGACCGCGCGCTCATGGACTGGCTGCAGAACCACGTCTGGCCGGTCGAGTTGAAGCTCGTGTCGCCCGAGTTCGTCCACGACGGCACGCTGCTCGCCTGCGCCGAGATGCTGCGCGGCGGCGTGACCTGCTTCAACGACATGTATTTCTTCCCGGAGGCGGCGGCTGAAGCAACGCTCGCGGCGGGCATGCGCGCCGCGCTGGGCATGATCGTGATCGAGTTTCCGTCGCCGTACGCCGCCGATGCCGGGGACTACCTGAGCAAGGGCCTCGCCGCGCGCGACGCCTTCAAGCACGAGCCTCTGCTCACGTTCTGCCTCGCGCCGCACGCCCCCTATACCGTGAGCGACGCCGCCTTCGGGCGCGTGGCGACCTACGCCGGCGAGCTCGACGTGCCGGTCCACATCCATCTGCACGAGACCGCGGACGAGATCCGCGAAAGCGTCGCCGCCCACCAGCTGCGCCCGATACGGCGGCTGCAGCAGTTGGGGCTGCTGGGCCCCAATTTCATCGCGGTGCACGCGGTGCACCTGGCGGACGACGAGATCGAGCTGCTCGCGGATCACGGCTGCCACGTCGCGCACTGCCCGTCTTCCAACCTCAAGCTTGCGAGCGGCATCGCCCCGGTCGCCCGCCTCGCCGGGCGCGGCGTGAATATCGGCCTCGGCACCGACGGGGCGGCGAGCAACAACCGGCTCGACGTGTTTGCGGAGATGCGGCTTGCCGCCCTGCTCGCCAAAGGCGTGAGCGGTGAGGCGACGGCGCTACCGGCCCACGCCGTCCTCGGCATGGCGACGCTCAATGCCGCGCGCGCCCTGGGAATCGCCGACAGGGTCGGGTCGCTCGCGCCCGGCAAGTGCGCGGACATGACCGCTGTGAACCTGGAGGCGCCCGAACTCGCTCCCTGCTACGATCCCCTGTCCCACCTCGTCTACGCGGCCGGACGCGAGCACGTGAGCCACGTCTGGGTCAACGGCGAGCTACTGGTCGAGAACGGCCGCCTCAGCCGGCTCGACCCGGGCGAGCTCGTCGCCAAAGCGGCGTACTGGAAGGAAAAGATCAGGAGCCTGGCATGATCAACGTCGACCCGCTCGAGCTCGAGAAATTCAGCCAGCTCGCCCACCGCTGGTGGGACCCCGGCGCCGAGTTCAAGCCGCTGCACGACATCAACCCGCTGCGCCTGGACCATATAGACGGCGCCGCCGGGCTGCGCGGGAAAAACGTGCTCGACGTTGGTTGCGGCGGCGGAATACTCGCCGAGAGCATGGCCGCGCGCGGCGCTCGCGTCACCGGCATCGATCTCGCCGGGGAGCCGCTCAAGGTGGCGCAGCTGCACCTCGTCGAGTCGGGGCTGCAGGTGGATTACCGGCTGGTCGCCCCCGAGGTGTTGGCGCGCGAGACGCCGGGGAGCTTCGATCTCGTGACCTGCATGGAGCTGCTGGAGCACGTGCCGGACCCCGCGGTCACGGTTGAGGCCTGCGCCACGCTCGCAAAATCAGGCGGGCGCCTGTTCTTCTCGACTATCAACCGCAGCCTCAAGTCGTACCTGCTCGCGGTCATCGGCGCCGAATACGTGCTGAAGCTGCTGCCGCGCGGCACGCACGATTACGCCAGGTTCATCAAGCCCTCCGAACTCGCCGCGATGTGCCGGGCCGCGGGCCTGCAAGTCGAAGGCGTTACCGGCATGACCTACAATCCTTTCTCCAAGACTTACGCCCTCGGTAACGATGCGGATGTCAATTACATCCTTCATGCCATAAAGCCGTGACCGGTCACGCATTACCGACTGTCCCAATATGAGATAATATTCACGTTGTTACGGGGGCGACCTGGTTTCGACGCGGGTCGCGAAGCAGTTCGGGGCATGTCAAGGTCCAGTCACCTTGTCAAACCGCTGGAAATCCTTAAACGCCAACGACGAGCGTTACGCTCTAGCCGCCTAACACCGGCTGGACGCTGCACTAGCTTGCTGATGGGCTAGGCCGGGGAAACCCGGTGCAGCGTCATTGACATCAGCCTCTCCGCGCGGTCTGGTCGCTTGGCCGCATGGATCCGTCGAAGCGACTGGCCGAGCGCCAGCCTGCCGGCCGGCGGGCGCGAGGCGAGATCCAAACGACCTGGCTAAGCATGTAGTCCCGGCTGTGTAGGGCTTGCGGACGGCGGTTCGATTCCGCCCGCCTCCACCATCAAACAAAAAGGGGCTCTTGCGAGCCCCTTTTCTTTTCCATGAACCGCGGCGGTGCCGCGGTCTCCGGTTACAGCGGTTTGATGCCGGCCGCCTTCAGGCCCTTCGGGCCGCGCGTGACTTCGAAGGACACGCGCTGCTTTTCCTTGAGCGACTTGTAGCCGCTCGCCTGGATCTCCGAAAAATGCGCGAAGATGTCCTCGCTGCCGTCATCCGGCGTGATGAACCCGAAACCCTTCGCCTCGTTGAACCACTTCACGATGCCTGTTGCCATGTAAAAACTCTCCTGAAAAAATATACGAACGCGGGCGTACGCCCGCAGCCTGCAAACGAATCAAACGAAGTGGTTGAGAACGGAGGGCACGCCGCGCTTGGACTGCGGGTACGACTGATCAACAAATCACTGCCTGAATCGACTGCGGGCGCCACGATACCTCCAATCCGGGAAAATCGCAAGTTTCGCCTTCCCGCCAACCCCTTAGCACGTCAGACAGCCGATATAACGATGTCTACCCCAGCAGGAACCAGTACCACGCCAAAAACTACCGCTCCGCCGCCTTCGCGGTGTCGAGCAGCTTCAGACCCGGCCGCGCCACGGGCTCCCCGGCCCGCACCGGGAAATCGGGGGCGTGAAGGTAGTCCGGATTGAGCTCGGCAATGCTGCGGCAGCCGATGAGCGCCATCACACGGTCTATTTCCTCGCGGAACAGGGTCAGCGCCCGGGCTGCCCCCGCCTCGCCGCCGGCGGCGACGCCGTAGAGCGTGGAGCGTCCGACCAATACCGCCTTTGCGCCCATCGCCAGCGCCTTGACCACATCGGTACCGCGCCGGAAACCGCTGTCGGCCAGCACGGTGATGCGCTTGCCCACCGCTTCCACCACTTCCGGCAGCGCTTCCAGCGGGGAGATGATGCCGTCGAGATTGCGGCCGCCGTGGTTCGACACGATCACGCCGTCAGCCCCGCAATCCGCGGCGTTGATGGCATCCTGAGGGTGCAGGATGCCTTTGACGAGCAGCGTGTGCGGCCACCTCTTGCGCAGCACGCGCAGGTCCTCCCACGTCAGGGAATCGTTTCTCATCATCGAGCGCCCCATCGGGCGCGCGGTGATCCGGTGCTTGATTTCGGACGGGTAGTTCTCGTAGCGCGGCATGCCGGTCGTCAGCACGTAACGGGCGAGCACTCCGGCGAGCCAGCGCGGGTGCATCAGCACGTCGGTGACGTTGCGGCGGGTGAAGCTGAACGGGATGGTGAAGCCGTTGCGCAGGTTGTATTCGCGGTTGCCGGAGGTCGCTCCATCCACCGTCACCAGCAGCGCCTTGTAGCCGGCCGCCCTGGCGCGCTCGACCACCTTGTGGGACAGGTTGCGGTCGGGCCACATGTAGAGCTGGAACCACAGCTCTCCGCCGCCGGATTTCTCCGCGATCTCCTCCATGGACGTCATCGAGCCGGTGGCAAGCGCGAACGGGATGCCCGCCTTAGCCGTTGCGCGGGCCAGCTCGATCTCGCCGCGATACCAGCACAGGCCCGCCGTTCCGGTGGGCGCGATGATGAGCGGCATCTTGTGCTGCTTGCCGAACAGCGTGACCTCCTGGCTGCGGCCGGAAACGTCCACCAGCGTGCGCGGCTTGAAGCGGATGCGCTGGAAGACGTCGCGGTTGTTGCGCAGCGACACCTCGTCCTCGGTGCCGCGGTCCACGAATTCGAACAACCCCCTGGGCAGCCGCTTGCGGGCGATCTCGCGCAGGTCGGCGATGTTGTAGGCGTTCAATATGTGGTCTGTCATGGCGGGCCGGTCGGGCAAATCGTGGTGCTATTGTATCAAGCGCCGGGCGCTCAGCGCGGCACGGCGCCGCCAGCGCGGATGCGGCCGCGGCGCCGGTCGAGCCACCAGGCGAGCACCGGCAGCATCAGCATGCCTCCGGGCAGCGCCAGCACGATCAGATAGTGGCTGATGGAAGACAGGCGCCGCAGGTGGACCGCCAACTCGTTCTTGTCCTCCGGCGTCCAGCGCTGCTTGTTGCGCGGCTTCATCAGCAGCGGCATGAGTCCCTTCACCTGCACCATCTCGCCCAGCAGGAACTGCTTCTCGCGCGTGGTGAGGTCGCGCACCGACCGGATGAACGCCACCGGCCGCGCGCCGATTTCCCTAAGACGCGGCATGCGGGGAGGATCCGGTGGCCGCGCCGCGCCGGGCGAAAATCCGGGCCAACCAGCTGGAAGTTGCGCGCCAGACGCGCCACGCGGTGTAGCCGCGCCCGGCAAGCCCGATCAAGGTACGGCCCCGGAGCGCAGCAATAGCGGCGACGGCCGCGGCGAGAAGAACGGGATGCGACCTGAAAAACCGCACAATACCGAACGCCTGGTCGGCCACCGCGATCGGCGCCCGCCATTCGCGGATGGTTGCAGCGACGGCAGCGCGCTGCGCCGCCGCGCGCGCGATCAGCCGCTCCTTGCGCCGCGCAAGCTCGATCAGCCGTTCGGATGCGCTCATCGGGAGGTAAGCTGCTCGCGATCCTTGGCAAGCTCGGCAAGGCTGTCGGAGAAGAGCTTCGAGCGGGCGCGCAACCTGTCACGCGCCACGAGCACTGCCGTGACGCCGGCCGCGAGATAGATGAAAGCGAGCAATCCCGAAACCAGCACGCGGTGAGTGTCCCAAAACAGCACCACCAGGAAAAACGTCAGCATGACCACGCCAAGCACCAGAAATGCCAGGGCGATGCATCCCCACAGCAGCGCCTGGCCAATCCGCAGGCGCTCTTCTTCCAGCTCGGTTGCGAGGAGATCGAGACGCGTCTGCAGCAACGCAACCAGCGTCGCGAGCAGGTTACGCAGCGACTGCAGCAACCCGGGTGCTTGTCCGGCGGGCGCGCCCTCTTCCACGACCGCGGTCCGGACGGGTTCAGCGGCGGCCGATCAGCAAGCCGATCACGAGGCCGATGCCGGCCGCGATGCCGACGGCGCGCCACGGGTTGTCGTGCACGTACTCGTCGGTGGCGCGCGCCGCCAGCTTGCCCCTGTCGATCATAATGTCCTCGACTTCGGCGAGCTTGACCTTGGCGCGGCGCAGGCTGTCCTGGACCTTCTCGCGCGCGGCGGCGGCCTTCTCGCCGGCCTGGCTGGCGGTAGCGCGCAGCAATTCCTCCGCGTCGGAGATCACGATCTTCAGGTCCTGCATGAGCTTGTCTTTGCTGACTGTGGTGTCGTTGGCCATGGTAAAAACCGGGTGGTGGCGGGTTGAAGAAAACGGACAGGGACCGTTAGACTACCGATTTTTCCCGTTAGAATCAACCAGTTTTCGCAGCGGCGCCGGTTGCTGTGCGCCGCGTCACGAAACCGCCCGGTAATACAGGTTTTGCGGGTGTCCGGCTTGTCCGTCACCGGCGCATGCCGCACGGCCCTACCCTGCTTATCGGCTACAATGCGCGCGTGAAAATCTGCATCGTCTCGGACAGCCACGACCGCGCCGATGCGCTCGCGCAAGCCGTATGCGAGGCGAAAGAACAAGGCGCCGCGGCGGTGATCCATTGCGGCGATCTCATCGGCGCGCACACGCTGCGGCCCGCAATGAGCGCCGGATTACCCTTGCACCTGATCCACGGCAACAACCTCGGAGACCCGGTTGCGCTCCACAACCTGTCGAGCGAAAGCGGCGGGCTGATTCGGTATCACGGCCCCGATGCGCGCATCGAGCTCGGGGGCCGGCGGATCTTCGTGGTGCACTATCCCGACTACGGCTATGCGATGGCATGCACCGGCGATTGGGACCTCGTGTGCTGCGGCCATTCGCATCTCGCGGGCATTGAACGGGTCGCGAATGTAAAGCGCGGCGAAACGTGGCTGGTGAACCCGGGCACGGTCGCGGGACTGGCCGCGCCTGCAACCTGGGCGCTCGGCGATCTCGAGGCGATGCGTTTCGAAGTTTTTTCTATGGCGGCATAGCCCTTTTTTTGCGTTCGCCTCTCCGCGCGCCCTTAAAATCAGCGTACCAAGGAGGGGCGGGTAATGATGTTCACCGACAATCCATTTGCTGCGTTGACCGATTTATTGCCCCCGCTCGTCATGCAGGCCTACATCGTCCTGATGACACTCGCAGTGGTCGTCGGGACGCTGTTTGACATCGTGCATAAGGGGAGCGCCAGGTATTTTTTCGACAATTGGCGGAAATCGAAGGGCAAAGGGGCCAAGCAACTTGATGGCGGCGAATGGGTGTCGCTCGCCGTCAAGACCGGCCTTGTGGACGTCCTGGCGTCCGGGGAGTTCTGCAACGCGCGGCGCCGCGTCGCCCACCTGCTGACCATGTACGGCTTCGTGCTCTACGTGATCACCACCGCCGTGATGGTGTTCTCCTACCCGACGAGCGCGACGCCGACGCCCGGCATCCTGCCGCTGCTTTGGTGGATCGGTGGCTTGATGGTTTGCCTTGGCGGATACTGGTTCTGGTTCTTCATCCGGGCGGACGTCGCCGCCGAGGGCAACTCGCCGTTCCGCATCATGCGCGCGGATCTGTTCATCCTCTCGCTTCTGGGCAGCGTAACGCTGGGCTTGATCTGGGCCTTCCTGCAAACGAGGGCCAGTTCCGGGGCCAACGTGCTCTTTGGCTTGTACATCATCGCCACGACGGTACTGTTTGCATCGGTACCGTGGTCCAAGTTCGCTCACATGTTTTTCAAGCCCGCGGCGGCGTTCGAAAAAAGGGTTTCCTACGCGAACGGCACGAGGAGCAACCTGCCCGGCCCTGCCGACAAGCCCGAGCAGTTCGGCAGCGCTCGCGAACAACCCCGGCACTACTGATCCGCCACCATCGGTTCTTCACTTCGGGAGGCAACGAAAACCATGCCAACGTTCGTTTACATGACCCGGTGCGACGGTTGCGGGCACTGCGTCGATATCTGCCCGTCGGACATCATGCACATCGATAAGATCTACCGGCGCGCCTACAACATCGAGCCGAACATGTGCTGGGAGTGCTACTCCTGCGTGAAGGCCTGTCCGCAGAACGCGATCGATGTGCGCGGCTATGCCGACTTCGCCCCCCTGGGCCACAGTGTCCGGGTGCTTCGGGAAGAGGCCAAGGCGACGATTTCCTGGCGGCTCAGGTTCCGCGATGGCCGTGAGAAGAACTTCGTGTCGCCGATCCGGACGACGCCCTGGGGATCGATCAAGGGACCGGCCGAGTACGATGCGCCTCGCCTCGAGGATTTCGCCAGGCAGGAGCTCGCCCACGAACCGGAAGCGCTCAAGATCAACGGGGGATTGCCCGCGTTGCGTCCGGATCAACTCAAGCAGGGAGTCGCCTGATGGGCCTGTTAGGAGGCAGGAAAACCGTCTACGTCGATGCGGACATCCTCGTCATCGGCGGCGGCATGGCCGGTTGCGGGGCAACCTACGAGTCCCGGTACTGGGGGCGCGACCTGAAGATCGTCTGCGTCGAAAAAGCGAACATCGAGCGCAGCGGCGCGGTCGCACAGGGTCTCTACGCCATCAACTGCTACATGGGCATGCAATGGGGCGAGAACCAGCCCGAAGACCATGTCCGCTACGCGCGCAACGACCTCATGGGCCTGGTGCGCGAGGACCTGGGCTACGACATCGCCCGGCATGTGGACTCCACGGTGCACAAGTTCGAGGAATGGGGCCTGCCGATCATGCGGGACCCGAAGACCGGACGCTACCAGCGCGAAGGCAAGTGGCAGATCATGATCCACGGCGAAAGCTACAAGCCGATCGTCGCCGAGGCCGCCCGCAAGGCCGCGACCGAGGTCTACAACCGGATCATGGTCACCCACCTGCTGATGGACAACAAGGCCAACCGGGTCGCCGGCGCGGTCGGGTTCAACGTCCGCACGGGCGATTTCCATGTGTTTCGCGCGAAGGCCGTCATCGTCGCCGCCGGCGGCGCGTCGCACATCTTCAAGCCGCGCGCCGTGGGCGAGGGAATGGGGCGGACCTGGTATGCGCCCTGGAGCAGCGCGTCCGCGTACGCTTTGCCGATCCAGGTCGGCGCCAAGATGACGCAGATGGAGAACCGCATCGTCCTGACCCGTTTCAAGGACGGCTACGGCCCCGTGGGCGCCTACTTCCTCCATCTGAAGACGTACACCCAGAACGGCTATGGCGAGGAATACGAGAAGAGGTGGTACGACGACACCAAGGCTTTGGTGGGCGACTACATCGACCGTCACCCGGTGCCGACCTGCCTGCGCAATCACGCCATCCTCAAGGAGGTCGCGGCCGGCCGCGGTCCCATCCGCATGGTGACCAAGGAGGCGTTCCAGGACCCCCACAAGGAGACCGTCGGCTGGGAGAACTTCCTCGGCATGACGATCGGGCAAGCGGTCGTCTGGGCGGCGCAGAACATCGACCCCAAGGAGATCAATCCCGAGCTGACCACGTCCGAGCCTTACGTCATGGGCTCTCACGCCACCTGCTCCGGCGCGTGGGCGAGCGGACCGGAAGACTATGCCCCCGCAGAATACCAGTGGGGCTACAACCGCATGATGACTGTGGACGGGCTCTTCGGCGCCGGCGACACCATCGGCGGCACCGCCCACAAGTTTTCCTCAGGGTCGTTCACGGAAGGCCGGATCGCCGCCAAGGCGGCGGTCAAGTACGTGAAGGAAAAGGGCAAAGACCAGCCCCGGGTGAGCGAGCAGGAATACCGGGACCTCGAGAAGCTGATCTACCAGCCGCTGGAGAACTACCGGGTCGGCCGCAACGAGATCGTTGCCGGCACCGTGTCGCCGAGCTACCTCCTGCCGATCCACGGTCTGCAGCGCCTCGAGAAGATCATGGACGAATACGTCGGCGGCATCAGCACCAACTACATGACGAACGGCGTGCTGCTCAACCGCGGCCTCGAGTTGCTGGCCATGCTGAAGGAAGACATGAGCTGCACGGGCGCTGAAGACCTACACCAGCTTCAGCGAGCGTGGGAGCTGAACCACCGGCTTCTGGCCTCGGAGTCCGTGACCCATCACACGCTGTTCCGCGAGGAAACGCGTTGGCCGGGGTATTACTACCGGGGTGATCATATGAAGCTGGATGATGAGAATTGGCATTGCTTCACCCTGTCCCGCTACGACCGGAATACCGGAAGCTGGGCAATGGAGAAGGCGCCGGTCTACCACATCATCGACTGACTCGGGGGCTTCGAGTTATTGCGAACGTGACGGGTAAAGTCGTGCATCCCTTTGATCCCGTTGGCATTTTACGGGTCATAAGCAAGCCCGGGCGGGCCCTTTATGGCCGGCCCGCTTTATGTTGGAATAGGCATTTGCTTATAACAGATTCGATGTCATGGCGGATCGGCGCCTGCAGGTCTTTCACGCGGTTGCGAAGCATCTCTCCTTCACCAAGGCCGCCGAAACGCTGTTCATGACGCAGCCGGCGGTGACGTTCCGGATCCGCCAGCTCGAGGAGCATTTCAATACCCGACTGTTCGACCGCGCCAACGGGCGCATCGCGCTCACGCCCGCGGGGACGCTCGCGTTCGAGTACGCGGAGCGCATCCTCGGGCTCTCGTCCGAGCTCGATACGCGCCTCAAGGAGCTGAGCGGACACGTCGCCGGACCGCTGCTCATCGGCGCCAGTACTACGATCGCGGAATTCCTGCTGCCGCAGGTGCTCGGCGAATTCAAATCGCGCTTCCCGGCGGTCATGCCGCGCCTGTTCGTCGCCAACTCGGAAGCGGTGCAGAACCGCATCATCGAGCGCAGCCTCGACCTTGGCTTCATCGAAGGCGACTCGCACCTGCCTTCGCTCGCGACCGAAGTGTGCTGCGACGACGAGCTCCAGGTGGTCTGCGCGCCCACGCATCCGCTGGCGAAGCTCCCGTCGGTGTCGCCGAATCTGCTCACCGAGCACGCCTACATCAGCCGCGAGCCGGGCTCTGGAACACGCGAGGTCGTCGATCATTACCTGGAGAAGGCGGGCGTCTCGCTGCAGGCGGTGATGGAAGCGGGCAGTCCCGAGGCACTGAAGGGCCTCGTGGCGACGGGTGTCGGCTTCGCGATCATGTCGCGGGCGACGGTGGTGCTCGAGATGCGCCTCGGACGCGTGGTCCAGATCCCGCTCTTGCCGCGGCTCGACCGCCACTTCTCGGTGGTTTACCCCAAGGAGAGGATCCACTCGAAGCTGGTCAACAGCTTCGTCGATTTCGCCAAGGAACGCATGGCGGCGATGCAGGCCGCCGCCGACCATGCGGCGGCGAGGTAGCCGCGGCGAAGCGCGTTATTCCTGGCGCTCGCCCTGTCAACGCGCGGAATGGCCGGACAGCTTGACCTCGACCTTTTCGCCGGCCGCGAGCCCCGCGTAGTACTCGCGCAGGATCTCCAGCACCTCGGGCCGGCTGAACTCGGCCGGCACGATATCGCCCTCCGAAAGCCACTTCCTTAACTTCGTGCCCGAGACCAGCAGCCGCTCCCTGTCCTCGTGCGGGCACGTCCGCCCGGAGGCCATGCCGCCGCACCGGTAGCACCAGAAAGTCCAGTCGATCTTGAGCGGCTCGATCTCGAGCGAACCCTGCGGAATCTCGTCGAAGATCCGGTGGGCATCGAACGGCCCATAGTAGCTGCCCACGCCCGCGTGGTCGCGGCCCACCAGCAGGTGCGAGCAGCCGTAGTTCTGGCGGAACAGCGCGTGCAGCAATGCTTCCCGCGGCCCGGCGTAGCGCATATCGAGGGGATAGCCCGCCTGGACCACGGTCGCCGGCCGGAAGTAGCCATCAATCAGAGCCGCGATCGCGCGGGTGCGCACTTCGGCGGGGATATCGCCAGACTTGAGGTTGCCGAGCAGCGAATGCACGAGCACCCCGTCGCATACCTCGATCGCCACCTTGACGAGGTACTCGTGCGAACGGTGCATCGGGTTGCGCGTCTGGAACGCCGCGACGCGCGACCAACCGAGCCTCTCGAACTCGGCTCGTGTTTCTGCAGGCGTCATGAACAGCGCCCCATAGCGCGCCTTGAAGCCGCCGTCGGACAGCACCTTGACCGGGCCGGCGAGGTTAACGTCGCCCTGGGCCATCACCATCCTCACGCCCGGATGCTCGAGGTCGGTGGTCCTGAACACCGACATGCACTCGTGCGCCTTATCGATACGGTATTTCTCGGTGACGCGCAGCACCGCGAGGATTTCGCCACCTTCCGGATCGACGAGCGCAACCTCGGCGCCGGCCTTTATCGACTCGGCGGCAGAATCGCCGGTCGAAAGCGTTATCGGAATCGGCCAGAACAGCCCGCCCGCGGTGCGGCAGCCATCGCACACGCCTTCCCAGTCGGCGCGGGTCATGAAACCCCCGAGCGGCGTGAAGCCGCCGATGCCGAGCATGATGAGATCGCCCCGCTCGCGCGAGGAAATCGTGAGCTTCGGGAGCGACTGCGCGCGGCGGCACTCCACCGCCAGTTCTTTTCCCTCGAGCAGCAGGGGCCGCAATTCACCGCCCCCGTGGGGCTGCACCAGTCTTTCCACGAGCTTACGAATCCTTCCTCAAGGGATGAGCCGGGGCGGGCATTTGCGCATATACGGCATGGATAAGGGCGAAATCTCTTATACCGTGGCATCCGCCCGCGATCAAGGCTGGACAAAATCGCGATCCCGATGGATGTGCCGCAGCCGGCTGCAGCTGCCATGCCGCTGGTATAGTATCGGCTGCAGTCCGTCGCACTCAAGGGGAGGCGCCATGGAGATAGCAACCATCATCGTGCTCGGCATGCTGCTGGTCACGGCCGCCTATTTCGTGATGATCTACAACAACCTGGTGCAGGTCAAGCACAACGTCACCAAGGCCTGGGCCAACATCGACGTGCTCCTCAAGCAGCGCCACGACGAGCTGCCCAAGCTGGTCGAGACCTGCAAGCAGTACATGAAATTCGAGCAGGACACGCTGACCAAGGTGATGGAGGCGCGCTCCAGGGTGTTCACGGCGCGCGAGCAGCAGAACATCGGCGCGCTGGGCCAGGCCGAGGGCGCGCTGCGCGCCACTCTCGGCAGCCTGTTCGCGCTGGCCGAGGCCTACCCCGACCTCAAGACCAACCAGAGCTTCCAGCAGCTGCAGGCCCGCATCTCCAGCCTGGAGAACGCGATCTCCGACCGGCGCGAGTTCTACAACGAGTCGGTCAACGTCAACAACGTGCGCGTCGAACAGTTTCCCGACACCGTCGTCGCCAGCATGTTCAAATTCAAGCCGTTCCAGCTGCTCGAATTCCAAGCCGAGGAAAAGGCCGACGTGGACGTGAAGAAGCTGTTCGGCACCTGAAACGCACACCGCCGGTAAGGCGTCGCCATGGTGGGCGCGCTCAAGTGGCAGGCTTCCGAGTGGCTGACCGGCGGGCTGCACTTCATCATCATCGCGGTCGCCGCACAGGCCGAATCGGCTGAGGCGTGGTCGTACGCGCTCGCCGCGATGTCGGTGGTAAGCTTCTTCGCCTGGATCGCCGCCTACCGCCGCTACCGCCAGATTCACGACCTGCCCACTTCCAACGTCGCCTCCGCCGCGCAGGGCTACGTCGAGCTGTTCGGCCGCTCGGAACAGGTGGCGGGCGAACCCGTCACGAGCAAGCTCACGGGTCTCCCCTGCTGCTGGTTCCGCTACTACATCGAGCGCAAGTCTTCGGACGACAGGGGGTGGACGCACGAGGACAGCGGCGCGAGCAATGCGCACTTCCTGCTGGTGGACGACAGCGGTGAGTGCGTGATCTCGCCCGAGGACGCGGAAGTGATCTCGGCGCGCAAGCAGACGTGGACGCAGGGCGATCACCGCTACACCGAGTGGCTGCTGCTGCCCAAGGGCATCCTCTACGCGCTCGGCGAGTTCGCGACCGTCGGCGGCGCGAACGCCGAGCTCGACGAGCGCGCCGATGTGAACGCGACGCTGGCCGACTGGAAGCAGGGCCAGGCGAAGCTGTTCGAGCGCTTCGATCTCAACCGCGACGGCAAGATCGACCTGAAGGAGTGGGAACTGGCGCGGCTGCAGGCGCGGCGCGAAGTGCGGGGGAAGCACGCCGAGATCCGCTCGCGGGACGGCATGCATATACTGCGCAAGCCGCGCGACGGCCGCCTGTTCCTGCTCGCCAACGAGCTGCCCGACAAGCTGGGGAGCCGCTTCGCGTTCTGGAGCTGGCTGCACCTTATCGTCTTCTTTGCCGCGGGCGCCGGCTCGCTCCTGCTCTTCGCCTGAAGCCCCTATCATTCCGGTGCTCCCGGCAAAGCGGTATCAGCGATGCGTGAAGATTACGTCCTGTGCCTGGGCAGCAAGAGATACTAGAATAACTTCAAAAGGGGGGCGGGCCGGATGTTGCCGCTGCTGCGTTGGATGCGAAAACTCGTCGGCTGGACGGATTTCATCCTGGTCAGCATACTGGCGTACGTGCTGGCCTGGCTGCCGTGGCCTGGCAAGCATCCGGTGACACGCCTGTTTCCGGTCTGGTGCAGGGCTTTCGTACGGGCGCTCGACGTCGATATCCGCGTGCATCAGAAAAACCGCCGGCGCCTGCCACAGCGGTTCATCCTCATCGCCAATCACCCATCGGCCTTCGAGGACATCGGCATCCCGGCGGTATTCAACGTGGTGTCGCTCGCCAAGCTGCAGGTGCAGGACTGGTTCATCGCGGGCCGGATCAGCAAGGCCGCCGGCACGCTCTATGTCGATCGTGACGATCCTGACTCACGGGATCACGCCATTCAGGCGATGGTGGACGCTGTCAACGCGGGCCGGAACATTGCGCTCTACCCTGAAGGGGGCTGCAAGGGACGGCGGCTGTTCAAGGAATTCAAATCCGGCGCCTTCGAGGTATCGATCCGCACGGGAGTCCCGATCCTGCCGGTATTCCTGCATTACGAAGCGCAGGACGATTTCGAGTGGCAGCCCCCCTACACGCTGCCGGACAAGATCCGGCACATCATGACCGCCGCGAACAACCGCGCCAATTATTACGTGTACGACCCGCTGGACCCCAAGGATTACGCCGATAAATACGCCATGAAGGCGGCGGCGTACGCGCTGTACGTCCGCTGGAACGCCCGATACCTGGAATGACCCTCATTCCGCGGCACCGCGCGGCGCGCTACGCGGCGGCGTTCTGGGTGCTGGCCTGCCTGCTCTCGCTCGCCGCTTTCCTGATGCATCCCGGCGTCGAGTCGAACAGCAAGACCGCGCTGGCGATGCTGGTGCCGCTGTACCTGACCGGCATGCCGGTCTCGCACGCCGCCATGCTGGCGGTCATAGACATCCGGCTCCGGATCTATCTCGATGACGGCACGGTGCTGAGCGTGCTCGCCGAAGGCCTGGGATTCTGGGCGTTTCTCGCCGTGTCGGGCTACCTGCAATGGTTCGTGCTGCTGCCCTGGCTCGCGCGCCTGCTCGCGCGGCTGCTGCGGCTCCTGCTCAACCCTTCCCGGTGACCGAGATCGCCCTGCGGATGAACGCCTTCTTCTCGGCTGGATGCGATCCGGCTACTTCTTGAACCTCTGCTCCGCCTGCCACATCCTGAAGCGGACGAACTCCTGCGGCGAGATGCGCCCGTCGCCGTCGCCATCCACGCGCTGGAATTCCCTCGCGATGAAGGGAAAGCGCCCCGCTTCCCTGCGGTCGAGGTAGCCGTCTCCGTTCCCGTCGGCCGAGCGGAAATCCTGCTCCGCAAATTGCCGTATCTTCCGCGCGATTTCATCCCGCCGGTCCCCCGGCCGCTCGTCCCGGTCCCGCCCCGGGCGCTCGCGGGGCGCCGCTTCTCCCGCCTTGCGCTCGGCGGCGAATCGTTCGGCGGCATGGCGCTCCGCATTTTCACGTGCCGTGGCGGCGCGCGCGGCCTCGACTTTCGCCGCTTCCTGCTGCGCGCGTTCCTTCACTTCCCGCTGCTTGTTCCAGGCGCTGAGGGCCACCAGCGTCACGACCAGCACGATCACGAGCGTGAGCCAGCGCAGCCCCGAGCCGGATTTTTCCGGCGGGCGGGTCGCGGACCGCGGCGGCGTGGATACCGGCGGCGGCGTGGACGCCGGCGGTTGCGTGAGGGGCCGGGTCGGGGCCAATGCCGCCGTGCGATCGCCGGAGCGCACGGTC
>JACOVL010000021.1 GCA_016177355.1 Betaproteobacteria bacterium
CGCACGAGGTTCGTCTCCACGTCCCTGGGATCGCACAGGCTCGCGTCGATGCGGTGTAAGCCTTCCGCAAGACGTTTGGCGGTCTGATGGTCCTCGGGCAGGCGGTCCACCATGGTCTCGAGCGCGACGATGCCGGCGGCGGCGATGGGGCCTGCCTGGCGCAGGTTGCCGCCGATCATGCGGCGGTAGGCGCGCGCCCGCTCGATGAAAGCGCCGGTGCCGCACAATACCGAGCCCACCGGCGCCGAGAGGCCCTTGGAGACGCAGAAACACGCCGTATCGGCGTATTGGGCGATCGCATCGGCTTTCACGCCGAGCGCGGCCGCCGCGTTGAAGATACGCGCGCCGTCGAGGTGCACCGGCACGTCGGCCTCGCGCGCGAGCTCGCGCACCTGCCGCATGTGCGCGAGCGGCAGCACCGCTCCACCAGCGCGGTTGTGGGTGTTCTCCAGCCACACCAGCGCGGTGCCCATGTGATAGCGCGTCACCGGCCGGACCGCCTCGCGCAGGGCATCCAGGTCCATCGCACCGCGCTTGCCGGGGATGCCGCGGGAGAACAAGCCTGCAACGCCGGCGATGCCGCCGAACTCGGCGTAGAGGGTGTGCGAGCCGTCTTCCATCAGCACTTCCCCGCCGCGTTGCGCGTGCGCGAGCATGGCGACGAGGTTCGCCATGGTGCCGCTCGGCATGAAGGCCCCCGCCTCCTTGCCGGTGCGCTCCGCCGCGAGCGTCTCCAGCTTCCGCACCGTCGTGTCGCCGTCGCGCGAGTCGTCGCCGAAGCTGGCTTCGCGCATGGATTCCAGCATCGCCGCAGTGGGCCGGGTGACGGTATCGCTGCGTAAGTCAATCATTTTATTGGTCTTTCGTCTGTTTTGTTCAGCGGCAGACTTCCTCGCCGGCCGGCGGCTCGGGCCGGGCGACGAAGCCGAAACGGCCGGCGACCTCGCTCGAGGCGATCGGCTCGACCCTGATGCTGGCCTCGCGGAACCTGAGCCACAGCGGCACGGCCTGCCCGCGCTGCGCGAGCTCCATCAGCTCGTCCAGCGCTTCCTCCGCCACCGGATTGCCGTTGGCGTCGATGAACGCGGGCAGCAGCCGCTCGAGATCGCGGTCGTGGACACTGCCTGCGCCGAGATCGGTCTCGAGCAGCAGCGCGCCTTTTTCGTCCAGCCAGGCCCCGGACACGGCCGAGACCGGCTTGCCGTTGTGGGTCTCGATCGCGAGCGGCGCCCGGTCCGGGCTCACGGCGCGGTAGACGTAGGGCGCGTAATCGAGCGCGACGAACACGCGCTGCGGCCCGTTCTGGAAGAACCAGCAGCCGCGCCCGTCGCGGTCGTAGTTGCGGCCGATGAACGCGGTGACGCCGGGATTGGTGATGCGGTCGCCCTTCAACAGCCAGTTGCCGCGCCGGTCGAGCGTGAGCCAGCCGTAGACCGAAGGGACGTTCGGCCACTTGGCCATCCCGCGCAGGACGATTTCATCCATGATGCCGCGGAAATGCTACTGCTCCTCCGCATGCGAGGTCTTGGCGTGCTGCTCGGCGAGGGTCTTCTGGACGCCGGGTGGCACCGGGTCGTAGCGCGAGAACTCGATGGTGTACGAGCCCTGGCCGGCGGTGACGGATTTCAGCCGCGCCTGGTAGTTGTTCAGCTCGGACAGCGGCGCCTGGCCCTTGATGACGAGCGTGCCCGGCGCGAGCGTGTCGGTGCCGCTCAGCTGCCCGCGCCTGGAGGAGAGATCGCCCGCGATGTCGCCCATATTGTGTTCGGGCGCGGCGATTTCGATGTTGACGATGGGCTCGAGGACGATCGGCCGCGCCTTGCTGATGGCGTCCATGAACGCCCGCTTGCCCGCCGCGATGAACGCGACCTCCTTGGAATCCACGTCGTGATGCTTGCCGTCGTAGACGATGACGCGTACGTCGTGCACCGGGTAGCCGGCGACAGGCCCCGACTCCAGCACCTGCCGCACGCCTTTCTCGACGGCGGGAATGAACTGGTTGGGGATGGTGCCGCCTTTCACCTGGTCCACGAATTCAAAGCCCGAGCCGCGTTTCAGCGGCTCGACTTTGAGGAACACTTCGCCGAACTGGCCGGCTCCCCCGGTCTGCTTCTTGTGACGGTGGTGGCCCTCTGCCCTTGCCGTGATGGTCTCGCGGTACGGGATGCGCGGCGGCTTGGTCGCAACCTCCACATGGTACTGGTTCGCCATGCGGTCGAGGATGTAGCGCATGTGCAGGTCGCCGAGCCCGCTGATGATGGTCTGGTTGAGCGTTGCGTTGTGCTCGACCTTGAAGGTGGGGTCCTCGGCGGCGAGCTTGTGCAGCGCATCCGAGATCTTCTGCTCGTCGCCACGGCGCTTGGGCTCGATCGCGAGACTGTGCATCGGGGTCGGGAACTCGAGCGGCACGAGATGGATGTAGTCCTCGTCGCGCGAATCGTGCAGCACCGCGTCGAAGTGGATCTCGTCCACCTTGGCCACCGCGCCGATGTCGCCGGGCACGAGCGCGTCGGTCTCGACGAACTCCTTGCCCTGCAGCAGGTAGGCGTGGCCGACCTTGAAGGCCTTGCGCTCCTCGCCGACGTAGAGCTGCGTGTCCCTGGTGACGGTGCCCTGGTGCATGCGGAACACGCCCACCTTGCCCACGAACGGGTCGATCATCACCTTGAACACGTGGGCGAGCGCGTGCTTCCTGAGGTCGGGCTCGACGCGCACCGGCTGCGCCTTGGCGCCCCCGCCCTTCAGGAGTTGCGGCGGATTGCCCTCGGTCGGATTGGGCATGAGCTTGACGATGACGTCGAGCAACTCCGCGACGCCGGCGCCGTTGCGCGCGGAGACGAAGCACACCGGGATCAGATGTCCCTCGCGCAGCGCCTTCTCGAACGGCGCGTGGAGTTCCTCGGGCGACACCTCGCCCTTGTCGAGGTAAGCCGCCATCAGTTTCTCGTCCACCTCGACCACCTGGTCGACCAGCGCGCTGTGCGCCTCCTCGACCGAGGAGAAGTCGGATTTGCCCGAAGGGTTGAAGAAGCAGTCCACCACGCGTTTTCCCCCGTCAGCCGGCAGGTTGATCGGCAGGCATTCTTTTCCGAAAGCCGCCTGCAGCTTCGCGAGCAGGCCGGGCAGGTCCACGTTCTCGGCGTCGATCCTGTTGACGACGATCATGCGACAGAGGTCGCGCTTCTTCGACCACTGCATCATGCGGCTGGTGATCATCTCGATGCCGTTCTGGGCGTTCACCACGATCGCCGCGGTCTCCACCGCGGGCAGCGCGCCGATCGCGCGGCCGATGAAATCGGGCAGCCCCGGCGTGTCCAGGAGATGCACCCGCGCATCGCCGTGCTGCAAGTGGACGACGGAGGTGTTGAGCGAATGCTGGTACTGCTTCTCCAGCGGGTCGAAGTCGCACACCGTGGTGCCCTTCTCGACGCTGCCCTGGGCGTTGATCGCGCCGGCCCTGTGCAGCAGTGCTTCGGCGAGGGTCGTCTTGCCGGAACCGCCGTGCCCGACGAGCGCTGCGGTGCGGATGGCTGCGGGAGAGAACTTGGGCATGGTGGCTCTTCCGATCCTCTTTTCGGTGGCGTGGCAGGGAGTCTAGCCGAGTATAGCCGGGCGCGAGCCCGGCAGGAACGCGCCCTGGCTGCAGCCAGGGCGAATCCGCCGTTGGCGCGAGCTGGAGTTCGAGCCGCCTGCAAAGTGGCTTGTGTATGTCGAGGATTTACGCCGACAGGGAAGGATGGCGGAAGCCGGGCAGGTGCTCACCGAGTTCAGGCGCCGCTTTCCCGAGCATCCGCTGCCGCCCGGGTTGCGCTAGCGGCATCCCAACGACCCCCGAACCTGCTTGCGTCTAGGACTGGAACGACATCCCGATGCAGGCGCCTGGTCAGGACCAGGATATGCTATTAACTGATTGAAATGAATAGATAATATCGATCAATCGAAACCTTGGTATCCGATGGCAGTCGAAGTTTGGGTTGGCTGCCACGTGATGGACGAACACTCGTTGTTACGCACCGCAGCAACATCTTGGCCAAAGCTGTATAGTATTGACAAAATGGCCATTAAAACAATATAATACTGGAATATTGCGTAGCACCATACGC
>JACOVL010000059.1 GCA_016177355.1 Betaproteobacteria bacterium
CACCCCCAGCGGCACGGTGAGCATGATCACGAACGGGCTGACGAAGCTCTCGAACTGCGCCGACAGCACGAGATAGATGAAAACGAGCGCCAGCACGAACAGGAACAGCAACTGCGCGCCCGATTCGCGGAATTCGCGCGATTGGCCGTCGAGCTCGGTTTTCGCCTGCCTGCCGATCACTTCCTGCGCCGTCCGGTCCAGGTAGTCGAGCGCCTCGCCCAGCGTGTAGCCGGGCATGATGCTTGCCGAAATGATCGCGGCGCGCTGGCGGTTGAAGTGGTTCAACTCCTTGGGCGCCACCGTCTCGCGTATCTTCACCAGGTTGGAGAGCTGCACCAATGCGCCATCGCGTCCGCGCACGTAGATCGCGGCGAGATCGTCCGGGCGCGTGCGGTTCCTGTCCTCGAGTTTCACGATCACGTCGTACTGCTTGCCCTCGCGCTTGAAGCGCGTCACCTGCAAGCCGCCGAGCAGCGTCTCCAGGGTGTGGCCGATGGCCTCGACATCGCTGCCCACCGTCGCGATCTTCTCGCGGTCGAGATCGACCGTGAGCTGCGGCTTGTTGAGCTTGAGGTCGGAATCCATGTTGGCGAGCCCGGGGTTGGTGCGCGCTTTCGCCATCAATGCCTCGACGAAGCGGTCCAGCTCCCGGTAGGTCGGCGCCTGCACCACGAACTGCACCGGCGGGTTGCGGAAGCTCTGCCCGAGCGAGGGTGGGTTGATCGGGAACGCGAGCACCCCGGGCATCGCGCCGAACATCCTGGGCATCAGCGCTTTCGTGATCTCCATCTGGCTCACCGTGCGCTCGCCCCACGGCTTGAGCCGCACGAAGGACAGCGCGAAGTTGACCGGGTTCGGCTTCTCCAGCCCCGGCGCCACGAACACGAAGGAGCTGGTGATCTCCGGCACCTCGGAATACAACTTTTCCCACACCCGCGCGTAACCGTCGGTGTAATCGAGCGTGGCGCCGTCGGGCGCGATCATCACGCCGATGAAGAACCCGCGGTCCTCGAGCGGCGCGAGCTCCTGCTTCTGCCACAAGCGCCAGCCGAGGAACGCGGCCACGATCATGCCGGCCATGAACACCGCGAACACGGTGAGGCGGTGACGCAGCGTGGCGGCAAGCACGGCGCGGTAGCCGCGGTTCATGCCGTTGAAAAAGCGCTCGGTGAGATTGAACAGCTCGCTGTGCCGCGCCTCGCGCCGCAGCAGCTTCGAGCACATCATCGGGGTGAGCGTGAGTGCGACGAACCCCGACACCAGCACCGCGCTCGCCACCGTCAGCGCGAACTCGGTGAACAGGCGGCCGGTCGTGCCGGTGGAAAACGCCAGCGGCGCGAACACCGCCGCCAGCGTGATCGTCATCGCCACCACCGCGAATGCGATCTCGCGGCTGCCGGTGACCGCCGCCTTGAACGGCGGCATGCCCCCCTCGATGTGGCGGTGGATATTCTCCAGCACCACGATCGCGTCGTCCACCACCAGCCCGACCGCGAGCACGATGCCGAGCAGCGTCAGCACATTGATCGTGAAGCCCATCAGGAACATGATGAAGAACGCGCCGATCAGCGACACCGGGATCGTCACGAACGGGATCAGCGTCGCGCGCAGGGAGCGCAGGAACAGGTAGATCACCAGCACCACCAGCACCAGCGCCGCCGCCAGCGTTTCGTATACCGCGGTGATCGAGGCCTCGATGAACACCGAGGAATCGAACGCCATATACAGCCGCATGCCGGGCGGCAGCCCCTGCTCGACCCGGGGCAGTACTTTTTTCACCGCCCGCGCCACTTCGAGCGTGTTGGCGGTGGACTGCTTGACGATGCCCAGCCCCACCGTGGGCCGGCCGTTCACCCGCAGCGCGTTGCGGTCGTCCTGCGCGCCCAGCTCGGCGCGCCCGATGTCCTTCAGCCGCACCGGGTAACCGCGCACTTCCGTGACGATCATTTCGCTGAACTGTCCGGCGGTGCGCAAGTCGCTGTCGGCGAGCACCGTGAACTCGCGGTCGCGGCTTTCGATGCGCCCCGAGGGCAGTTCCACGTTCTGACGGCGCAGCGCGGCCTCGACATCCTGTGCGGTAAGCCCGTAACCCGCGAGCCGGTCGCGGTCGAGCCAGAGGCGCATCGCGTAGCGCCGCTCGCCCCCGATGATCACGCTCGCCACGCCCGGCATTGTTTTCAGCGTGTCGGCGATGTAGCGGTCGGCGTAGTCCGTGATCTCGAGCGGGCCGTGGCGGTCGCTGAAGAGCGCGACCCACATGATCGCCTGCGCGTCGGCCTCGATCTTCGCCACCACCGGCTCGTCCGCCGCCACCGGCAGCAGGCCGCGCACGCGCGCGACCCGGTCGCGCACGTCGTTCGCCGCCGCGTCGGAATCGCGCTGGAGCGTGAACTCCACCGTGATGGTGCTCACTTCCTCGCGGCTCACCGACTTGATGGTGCGGATGCCCTCGATGCCGGAGATCGAGTCCTCGAGCGGCTGCGTGATCTGGCTTTCCACCACCTGCGCGCTCGCGCCCTTGTAGACGGTGCGCACCGAGGCGACCGGCGTGTCTATCTTCGGGTACTCGCGCACCGACAGGCGCTGGAACGAAATGACGCCGAGCAGGATGATGACGAGGCTCATCACCGTCGCCAGCACCGGGCGGCGGATCGAGAGTTCCGGCAGGAACATGCAGGACTATCCTTTGGGCGCCGGGGGCGGGGGCACCGCCGGCGGTTTGTCCGGCAGCACCATGACGGGGGTTCCGTCCTGCAGCTTCAACTGCCCGTCGGTCACCACGAGTTCCCCGGGCTTGAGGCCGCGGACGATCTCGACCTGGCCGGGCGTGCGGCTGCCGAGGCCGACTTCGGTGAGCGACGCTTTCCCGTCCACCACGCGGAACACGAAATTCTTGTCGCCGCGCGGCACGAGCGCCTGTTCCGGGACGAGCATCGCCTTGTCGTTGGAGCCGAGCTCGAGCGTGACGCGCGCGAACATCCCGGGCCGCAGCTTCAGGCCCTTGTTTCCCACGCGGCCGCGCAACTGGACGGTGCGCGTCTTGTCGTCCACTGCGGTTTCTAAGGCATACACCCGCCCGCTGAAATGCTCGCCGGGAAATGCGTCCACCCGCACCGCCACCGGCTGGTCGCGGCGGATTTTTCCGAGATAGACCTCGGGCACGCGGAAATCGAGCTTCATCGCGTCGATCTTGTCGAGGCGCACGATGTCCTCACCCGCCTTGAGGTAGGCGCCGGCGCTCACCTGGCGCAAGCCCACGGTGCCCGCGAACGGCGCCCGGATCTCGGTCTTGGCGGCGCGCGCCTCGTTTTCCTGGCGCTGCGCGGACGCTTTCTTGTACGCCTCGCGCGCGTCCTCGAGCGCCTGCTGGCTGATGAAGTTCTTCTTGAAGAGCTCGGCTGCCCGCTCCGCCCGCTGCCCGGTCAGCCGCTCGTCGGCCCTGCTCGCCGCGAGCTGCGCCTGGACCTCGGTTGCGTCGAGCGAAACCAATCTGGCGCCGGCCGCCACCGCCTGGCCTTCGTTGAAATGGATCGCCGCCACCCGCCCCGCGACTTCGGGACGGATCATGACGGATTCGTTCGCCAGCAGGGTCCCGACCGCGGTGACGTCGCTCGTCACCGTGCCGACTTTCACCGGCGCCGCCTTGACCGGCAGACCCATCGACTTGCCCGGCGGTTTGCCGCCCTGCGCCCGCAAGGCGGCCGGAGCGCCGGCAAGCGTTGAAAGCGCGGCCAGAACGACCGCGGATACGAATGTCTTTCGCATGGCCGGCGAAGCGTCAAAAACAGCCGCGGGACGCCACCTCGCCCGCGGCTTTTTCCTGCCCGGCGATTTCCTTGTGCACCTTTTCCATGTCGAGCGCGCGCGCCTGGCGGATGACGCTTTCCAGGCCTTCCGCCGGCAGCGCGCCGGCCTGCGCGAACAGGACCACTTTCTCCCGGAACAGCATCACGTAGGGAATCGAGCGGATGTTGAACGTTGCCGCGAGCTCCTGCTCGTCGTCGGCGTTGACCTTGCCGAACACGATGCCGCCGTGCTTCCCGGAGGCCGCCTCGAAAACCGGCGCGAAGCTCTTGCACGGCCCGCACCACGCCGCCCAGAAGTCCACGATCACCATGTCGTTGCCGGTGACGACTTGCTCAAAATTGCCCTTGGTCAGCTCGACGGTAGCCACCGCGCGCTCCAATAAAAGTTCGGGATCATAACATGGCGCTCGCCCACGCATCACCTAGTGAAGCTTGACGCGCGGCTCGGTGCGGCGCGTGATGATCTTGGCGAGTGTGTCCAGCACCACCTTGGCGAGGCCGTGCAAGGCGTAGAGATGCATGCGGTAGAGCGAGACGTACATCAGCCGGGCGAACAGGCCCTCGATGAATAGGGTGCCGCCGAGCAACGCCCCCATCAGGCTGCCGACGGTGGAGTACTCGCCGAGCGAGACGAGCGAGCCGAAGTCGCGGTAGCGCCACGGCTTGACGGGCTCGCCGGCGATGCGGCGCGACAGCATGCGGGCAAGGTGCGAGGCTTGTTGATGCGCCGCCTGCGCGGTCGGCGGCACGACGCGCTCGTGCCCGGGCCACGGGCAGCTCGCACAGTCGCCGAAAGCAAAAATGTCGGGATCGCGGGTGGTTTCGAGCGTTTCCCTGACGACCAGCTGGTTCAGGCGGTTGGTTTCGAGTCCGCCGAGGTCCTTCAGGAACCCGGGCGCCATGATGCCCGCGGCCCAAACCGTCAGCTCCGCCGGCACGCGCTTGCCGCTGGCGGTCACCACGCCGGTAGCCGCCACTTCCGTCACGCGCTCGCCCGTCAGCACCCGCACGTTGAGCCCGCGCAGCAGTTTCTCGGCCGCCTTCGACAGCCGCTCCGGCACCGCCGGCAGGATGCGCGGCGCCGCCTCGATCAGCGTCAGCTGCATGTCCTTCTCCGGATCGATCTTGTCGAGGCCGTAGGCGACCAGCTCGCGCGTGGTCTTGTGCAGCTCCGCCGCCAGCTCGACCCCGGTCGCACCCGCGCCGATGATCGCGACCTTGAGCTGCTCGGGACGCAGCGGCTCGCGCTGCGCGTTGGCGCGGATGCAGGCGTTGACCAAACGTTTGTGGAACCGCTCCGCCTGCTCCGGCATGTCGAGGCTCAACGCATGCTCGCGCGCGCCCGGCGTGCCGAAATCGTTGGTGTGGCTGCCGACCGCGATCACCAGCGTGTCGTAGGGAATCTCGCGGCGCGGAATCAACTCCCGGCCGTCTTCGTCGTGGGTCGGCGCAGCGCTCACGACTTTCCGCTTGCGGTCGAGGCCGTCCATCTCGCCGAGCCGGAAGCGGAAATGGTGCCAGCGCGCCTGTGCGAGATAGTTGAGCGCGTGATGGTCGAGATCCATGCTGCCGGCGGCGAACTCGTGCAGCAGCGGCTTCCACAGGTGCGTGCGCGAGCGGTCCACCAGCGTGACGCGCGCCCGGCCCCTGCGCCCGAGCGTGTCGCCGAGCCGCGTCGCGAGCTCCAGCCCGCCCGCGCCGCCGCCGACGATGACGATGTGGTGGGCGTCCGCCATATTCCCCATATTATAGATACAGGGGTTAGAATCGCTTGCATCCCACCAGGTCGGAGATCACCGTGCTCAAACTGACAATTGCGATTCTGTGCGCAGTCGTTGCGTCCAGCGCCGCCGCGCAGAATTTTCCGGCCCGGCCGATACGCGTCGTCGTGCCGTTCGCGCCCGGCGGCAACGTGGACATCAACGCGCGCAACATCGCGCCGGGGCTGACCGAGCTGCTCGGGCAGCCGGTGGTCGTGGACAACCGCGCCGGCGCCGGCGGCACGATCGGCACCGACGTGGTGGCGAAAGCGCCGCCCGACGGCCACACGCTGCTCGTCGCATCGAGCAGCATCATGACCAACGGCCCGGCGCTGTACCCTAAGCTGCCTTACGACATCGTCCGCGATTTCGCCCCTGTGGGCCGCATCGCCGTCGTCCCGCTCGCCATCGTGGTCCACCCCTCGCTGCCGGCGAAGAACACCAGGGAATTGATCGCCGTCGCCAAGGCGCAGGGCGGCAACTTGCTGATGGCCAACGCCGGCGTCGGCACGACCAATCATCTCATCGCCGAGTTGTTCATGATCCGCACCGGCGCCCGCATGACGCTGGTGCCGTACAAGGGCAGCGCGCCGGCGCTGATCGACCTCGTGGCCGGCCACGTGTACGCGCACGTGGACCAGATTTCCTCGGCGCTGCCTTATATCAAGTCCGGCAGGATACGGGCGGTGGCGGTGACTACTGCGAGGCGCGCGGCGGCGCTGCCCGAGGTGCCGACGCTCGCGGAATCGGGCGTGCCCGGTTTCGACGCGAGCACGGTGACCGGCCTGCTGGCGCCCTCCGCGACACCGCGAGAAATCGTCGCCAGGCTGAACAGCGCTCTCGTCAAGACCCTTGCCTCGCCCGCGCTCAAGGACCGCTTCGCCGCTCTCGGCGCGGAGGTCCAGTCGAGCACCGGCGAGGAGCTCGGCGCGTGGATCAAGGAAGACCTCGCCAAGTGGGTGAAGGTGGTCAAGCAGGCCGGCATCAAGCTCGAGCTTTGATGCCGCGCGCCCGCTGCCCGCGCTCGGCGCGGAAAACGGAAGGGTGATTCATTCCTTCCAGAAGAACGGGTCGGACTGCGTCATCGGCAGGCCCGCGGTGCGCCAGGCCGCGATGCCGCCGCGGTACCACATGACGTTGGTGTAGCCGGCGGCGATCGCGCGCAGCGCGGCGTTGTACGAGAGCCAGCACTGCGAATCCACGCAGAAAAACACCATCGGCCGGCCCTTGTCGCCGCCCGCGAACTTGGCGATCGCCTCCAGAAAGCGCTTCTCTTCGTCCCGGGACAGTTCGCCGTCGCCGCCCGCGAGCATCCAGAACGCGCCCGAGAGCGTGCGGTGGACGCCGCCGCCCAGCACGTCTATCAGGTACGGCCGCGGCTCTTTTTCCAGCATCGCCTTGAGCTCCAGCGTGGTCACGACCTTGCCGCCGGGTATCGTGCGCGGCGTGGGCGCGTGGTAGTCGGCGGTGCGCAACTGCCTGGCCGCGGCGACGCCCCAGTCGCGGTCCTCGTCGGCAAACGCCGCCGGCTGGGCGGAGGCATGGGCGGCCCAGAGCGCTCCGGCCAGCACGACCGTAGCCTGCAGCAACTCGCGGATAAATGTCTTGCTCATGACTGCCCCCCGTTGGTCGTCACCCGCCGGAGTGTCAAGTTTAGCGCATCCGCCCCTGTTTCCGCAGCGCCGCCTGCTGCAAGCGGCCGCGGATCTGCAGAACCGCCTCGCGTGCGGCCTCCTCCCCGGCGGCGATGTTAGCCGTCTTCCGCTCGAAATCGAGCATGCGGGTGCGGACCGTGCGCGGGGTGATGACGACATCCGCGGTGTCGAGCTCTTCGGCGAGCAGCGCGTAGCGCCCTCCCCGGCCGTCGCGCGCCGTCGGGCCGTTTTCGGCATTGCGCGCCTGCGCGAACCACGAGACGTCCACCGCGATCACGACGTCGGCGCCCATCTCGCGCGCGAGCTTGACCGGCACCGGGCTCACGAGCCCGCCGTCCAGGTACTCCTCGCCGTTGATCACCGGCGGCACGAACAGATCGGGCACGCTGGCGGAAGCGCGCACCGCGAGCCCGGTATCGCCGCGGTTGAACACCGTCATGCGCCGGCTGCCCGCCTGCGTCGCGACCACCGCGAACGGCTTCGCCAGCCGCTCGATCGGTTTGTCGTCGAGCATGCGGTTGACGAAATCCTGCAGCGCTTCGCCCTTCACCCAGCCCTTGCCGAACAGCACGAAATCCACCAGGTCGTCCCTGCCCAGGGCGAGCGCGACCCCCTCCAGGGCGCGGCCCGAGTAGCCCCCGGCGTAGAGCGCGGCGACGACCGCTCCGGAGCTGGTGCCGGTGACGATGTCGGGAACGATGCCCGCCTCCTCCAGCGCCTTGATCACGCCGACGTGGGCGAAGCCGCGCGCGCCGCCGCTGCCGAGCGCGAGCGCGACGAGCGGCCGCTCCGACCTGAGCGGCACGATCGCCGCCTCGCGCGGCGCGCGCTCGCCGGTGTAGTCGGCCGGAAACAGCGCGCAGGCCGCAACCAGCACGACGGCGGAGACGATGAGGAAGAGGCGCATCACTGAAGGGATTGTAATTGAAAGCGTTATCCCAATGACAGCCTTCCCCTTCCCGGGCTCCCTCGCGGTCGGTTGCTTTCACCGGGCAAACCGGACAGAATGCGGAACAATACGCGCGGCCCACCGCGCGCGACTCTCAAGACAGGAGGAACGATGAAAAACCACGGATTGCATTCCCTTGCGCTCGCCCTGGCGTTGTTCTCGGCCGGCGCCCCGGCGACCGGCGCGGATTCGGCAAAGGACTACCCCGACCGGCCGGTACGCCTGATCGTGCCGAACGCGCCGGGCAGCGCGGTGGACACCCTGAGCCGCATCGTGGGCACCAAGCTGAGTGAAGTCATCGGCCAGCAGATCGTGATGGACAACCGCCCCGGAGCGTCCGGCATCATCGCCATGGAGATCGGCAAGAATGGCACGCCGGACGGTTATACGCTGATCACCGCGACTACGGCGGCCTCCACCGTCGCCAGACTGCTCCAGAAGAAGCCCACCTTTCACCCCGTGACCGACTACGACTACGTCGTGCAGTTCGCGGAGACGCCCAACGTGCTGGTGGTCAATCCCCCGCTGCCGATCAAGTCGGTGAAGGAGCTCATCGCTTACGCCAAGAGCAAGCAGACCGGGTTCAACATGGCCTCCGCCGGCGCCGGCTCGCAAAGCCATCTGTCCGGGGCGTTCTTCCAGCAGGCCGCCAAGATCGAGTCGCTGCACGTTCCTTACAAGGGCGGCGGTCCGTCGGTCGCCTCGGTGGTGGCGGGTGAGTCTCAGTGGACGCTGATACCCTCGCCGGCGGCGATGTTGCACGTCAACGCCGGGCGCCTCCGCGCCATCGCGCACACCCTGCCCGGTCCCACGCCGCTGCTCCCCAACATTCCGCCGATCGCCGACACCCTGCCGGGTTTCGATTACAGCGGGTGGATGGGCTTCTTCGTGCCGAAGGGCACGCCCAAGCCGATCGTCGACAAGCTGCGGGCGGCGGTGGTGAAGACCATGGCTACGCCCGAGGTGAAGAAGGGGATGGCGTTCCAGGCCACCGAGATCGTCATCGGGGGGCCCGCGGAATTCCGCAAGGTGGTGCAGGACTCGATGGTCAAGAACGCCAAATTGGTGAAGGCGCTCGGGTTGTCAGCCACCAACTAGGGGCGACCGGAACCCAGCGACAAAGGGCGGCTACGGCCGCCCTTTTTTTCAGGAAAGGAATTCCACATGCTGCTGGACGAAATGGTAGAGCGCGGGCTGCCGGAAGAGACGCGCATGATGCGGGACGTCACCCGCAAGTTCGTGAACGAGCACGTGATTCCCTTCACGCGCCGGAACTGGCAGCAGGAATGGAACATGAACCCGGACGGACGGCTGCCGCGCAAGATACTGGAAGTGGCCGACCAGATCGGGATCCGCACCCTCGGCGTGCCCGAGGAGTTCGGCGGCACGCCGCTCGACCCCAGGACCGAGGTGCAGACGTTCGCGGTGATCTCGGAGGAGATCTCGCGCGGCGACTGCGGCCTGTCCGACAAGATGGTGCAGATCTGGAAGGTCTCGGTGCTGCTGCGGAACGTCGCGCCGCGCCACCTGCAGGAGCTGTGGTTTCCGCGCATCGTGAAGGACCCGGCGTTCCTGCTCGCGCACTGCCTCACCGAGCCGCGCGGCGCGTCCGACCGCTGGCTGCCCTACGACGTGCCGGAAGCGATGATGCACACCCGCGCGGAGCTGAAGGGCGACAGGTGGGTGATCAACGGCCGCAAGCAGTTCATCAGCAACGGCTACGATGCGAAGCTCTACGTCGTCTACGCCACCACCCGGCCGGGGGCGGGCATGACCAGGGGCACCTCGAGCTTCCTGGTGCCGCGCGAGACCAAGGGATTCTCCGTGCAGCGCTGCAACGAGACCCTCGGCGGGCGCTTCATGAACAACGGCGAGATGGTGTTCGAGAACATGGAGCTGCCGAAGGACCACTGCCTGGTCGAGAACGCCGCGCTGACCCGGGCGGGCGTCTACTTCCGGCCGGGCAAGATCATCCAGGGCTCGAAGAACCTCGGCGTCGCAGTGCGGGCGTTCGAGGAAACCGCCAGTTACGTCCAGGACTACGTCCAGGGCGGCCGCATCCTCATCAAGCACCAAGCGACCGCCATCCGGCTCGCGGAAATGGCGACCAAGATCTGCGCCGTGCGGGGATTGCTGCGGGAAGCCTCGCGCGCCGTGGACGGGAACGCGCCCGAGGCGGAAGTGCTCTGCAACATGGTGAAGCTCTACGCCTCCGAGTCGGTGCTGGAAGTGTGCAAGCACGCGATGGAGCTGCACGGGGGCAACGGCACGATGCTCGACTTCGGCATCGAGAAGCTCTACCGCGACGCCTCCATGTTCCTGCACATGGACGGCACCGTGGACGTGACCAAGTTCAAGATCGTGAAGAACCTGTTCCCGGACACCGCCGGCAAGTACGCGGGGCCGGAGGCCTGATCAGCCCGCGGCAATCATCCCGTAATTATCCCGCAGTTATCCCTTGGGCGCGGGCTTCGCCCCGCCGCGGGTCGCGCTCCACTTGCCGGAGTTGGCCCCGGATCTGGTCGTCCCTTCCATGGCGTTGCCGCTCACCCGGCCGCTGTACTGCGTGCCGCCGGCGGCGAAGCTGATCTCGCTGCCGCGGAGCCTCCCGTTCGCGATCGGCGTGATCGTGTCGCCGGTCTTCAGCGTGCCGGTAATCATCTGGAATTCCTGCTTCAGCGCGAGCTCGCCCTGCGGCAGCTGCCACGTGCCCCCCACTTTGGCGGGAACCACCCAGAAATAGGCGGTGCAGTAGGACGTGCAGCCTTCTTTTTCGCTCGCCTCGGCGGTCCGGTCGGCTTTCCATTCGCCCATGGTGAAGGAGTTCGACACGATGCGGGTGCCGGGCTTGAGATCGAGGATCTTCGGCCGCAGCTTGAGGTTGATGTCCGGCAGCAGGAACATCGTGATCACCGTCGCCTGCGAGAAATCGCTCTCGAACAGATCGGCCTTGACGAAGCGGGCTTTGTCGGCGACGCCTTCCTTCGCGGCGTTGCGCTGCGACAGCTCCACCATGTCCGGGTTGTACTCGATGCCGAGCGCGCGCGCGCCGCGCTTCGCCGCGGTGATGACGGTGCGCCCGTCGCCCGAGCCGAGGTCTATCACGTAGTCCCTGGCCGTCACCCTGGCGAGGCCCATCATCCGGTCCACCAGGGCCTGCGGCGTCGGCACCCACACGACGTCCTTGCCCGCCTGGCCGACCTGCGGCTCGTAGGCCTGCGGCGCCGCCGGCTTGTCCTGCGCGAGAGCGCCGGCGGCGGTCAGGGACAGAACGAGCGTCAGCAACAAACGCCGGGTAAAACGTAATGCAATCATTTGGGAATCTCCGGTGGTGTTGGGCGCGAAACGGGCGGCATCCGCCCGTCGCGGAAGCGTGATGATACAGGAATCGGGGAAATGCGCGACCGCCTGCAAAACGAAACCGCGGTCTCCCGGTGTGTTACAATGTTACATCAATGTAACACAAATCACGGAGTCATCCATGGCCGCCATCATCAACGCGCGCGTCCCCCCTCGCGTCGAGGAAAAGCTGTCCGAATACTGCGCCAAGCGCGGGGTCACGCGCACGGAGGCGGTGGTGCGCGCCCTCGACCATTATTTTGATCACGAATCCGGCGGCGCGAGCCCGTACTCGCTGGCGTCGGATCTGATTCCGCCCAAAGGGGTCAAGGAGCTGCAGTCCGGCAACGTTCGCGAGCTCGCGCGCAAGGCGTTTCGTGGCCCGCGCTCTCGTTGACACCGGCGCGGTCGTCGCCCTGGTCAACCGCGCGGATCGCCGCCACGCCGCAGCGGTCGAATGGTTCAGGCGCTTCCGCGGGCAGTTGCTGACGACCGAGGCGGTGATCACAGAGACGGCCTACGTCCTGGCGGCCAGTCCCGCCCACCTGCGCGCAGCCCTCCTCTGGTTCGAGCGCGCCCGCGCGGCCGGCTTGCTGCTGGTGGAGCCGGTGTCGGATTACGCGGCGCTTTCCCGGATCATCGCCCAGTACGCGAGCCTGCCCTGCGATTACGCCGATGCGTCGCTCATCGCGCTCGCCGAGCGCACGGGCGTGACCGTCATCGCCACTGTGGACCAGCGTGATTTCTCGGTTTACCGCCTGCGGGGCCGGAGACGCTTCCGCGTCGTGCTCGGTAACTGAAACGGCGCGATCTCACGGATAATCCAGCTCGCGCTGGTGACGGATGCCGAGGATCCAGATCTCGGCGCGCTCCGGAAAAAACCAGTAGAGGGCGACGTAGCCGGTCTTTCCGAACGAGATCACCAGCTCCCGCAACCCGCCCGCGACGCTGCGCCCGATCAGCGGGTGCTCCGCCAATGCCTCGACCGCGTGGCGGATCGCGGCGGCCGCTCTGATGGCGGCGGGGGGGTCCCGTTCGGCGAGGAATTCGAAGGCGCGCTCGATATCGGCCAGCGCGCGCGCCGAGTAGATTATCTGCGCCACGGCGCCGGCCGCGGCGGCTTCTCGCCTTTCGCGAGGCGATCCATCCAGGCGTGCACGTCCTCGGCGCGGTACACCGCCCCGCCCGCCTCGATGTCCGCCTTGGCGGCCAGCGCGTCGCGAACGAAGGCCTTCATGCGCTCCTCGCGCGTGACCTCCCGCTCCAGCGCCTCGATCATGAGGCTGTGCGCCGAGCGCCCGGTCTCCCGCGCCAGGCGCGCGATGCGGGCCTTGAGCTTTTCAGGCAGCTTGAGCGTGGTCGTGACGGCCATGGCGGACGGGAAATGTAGGGGTAACACCATGGTAACACCGAGATCCCGACGCCGCAATGTGGGGGGCGCGATGAACGGACGCCGGAACTTACATAACTAATTGAATAGTAAACTATTTTTTGGTCTGTCCCCATTAACTCCATCAGCGGCAGGGAACGTTCTGCGCGTTGGGGCACCAGTCCGCGCTGTTCGACACGCCGATGGCAACACTGCCGCAACCGGCCAGCAGCAGGCACAGCGCGACGACGCCGGCTTTGACGTCCAAGCCGCTAGCCGAATCTTTTACTGCCGCAAAAAACTGATGATTCAAGACCTGGTCCTTCGGCCCTGCGGAAAAGTTACACCGACCCCATTCATTTACTACCGACCCCATTCATTTACTATTCATTTACTTGCACCGACCGCAAATTCTGATCGCGGACTGGATTGATGATTTACGAAACGTGGCGGAGCTTTTGTGCGAATGAGCCAACATAATTTACGCCTCGCCGATGAGAAATAAAAGTAAACTTAGACTCGATCTTCGTCCACCGAACCGCGTCGGACCAGCTCAAGCCATTGATCTGAAGAAATGAAGCCGCAAGACAGGGCCGGCCCAGACGCTTAGACGCGCCAATCACTCCGAGGGATGAGGGGTGAGGGATGAAGAAAACTCCTTCACTCGTCGCCCATCACCGGTTCTTGTCGTTATGCGCACATCCTAGACCCCGAATGCCGCGCCCGCAACGCGGATTTTGATGAGGCGTGACTGACTTGTGACTATTGACAAGTTTTTCGCACCGCCGTCAGGCCCATTGGCGGTGATTGAATACAGTGAAGACATCGGCAACAGGGCTCACTCCGGTGAACCCCTCTATCGCACAACGATATACACCCGGTCGCAGTGGAGCAAGCTCGGCTGATATCCATCCCTCTCGACCAGCAGGATAATTGACACGAGCTATCTCAGTTCCGTTCTGGTTTTCGGTAACCACCGCGTGGAGTGCGGGTGACGGTGACGGCTCCGTCAAAACCCTAATGCTGACGGGCTCGTCGTCCCAATAGGCGTCCTCAATGTCCAATGCCACCTTGATCAGAGCCGATGGAGACACCCGATACACCGGTGCCGTCAAATCCAGGTCGAGACTTGTTATGGCTTCGCATACATGATGAAGTGCCTCCGTGGCATTCTGCAATGAAGCATGGCAAGTAGCCACGTAGGTTTCCAACATCTTGTTGCTCAGCTCGACGGGCGTAGCTGAAATTCGAGGTACAGTGCCATCCCCCTTGAGATTGCGGCCTGCATGATGACGTAGCAACTCGACGGAACCGCCTTCGCCCAACTTGGCAGACTGAAGGGTTTCCTGATGTGTCCCGACAACCGGAATCAGCCGATATCCTTCCCTGACATACTGCTCGTCCTTCAGATGCGCATCGACGGCCTGACGTATCTCGGTGTGAAATGCAGCCGCGTCCTGGAGCTTGGCCATCGACACGTATGGAAGGGTCGGGCAATCGGTAAGATACATGGGTTCGCCAGAAAATCCGGCAACGCAAGGATAAGTTGGAAGCAGTTGATACACGGACGTAAACGAGCGGGCAAGGGACGAAAGATCGAAGACGCCAAACGGCCCTTTGCGGACACCCTCAACCAAGGTTCGGAGTGCATTCACTGATCCGCGATAGGGTGTTCCAAAAGTCACCAGCGCTTTGGTGTCGCGCCAACCGTCGAGGACCTCGAGGGAATACCGGGCAACTAAACCACCCATCGAATGCGCCACGATAATCAGCTTGGCGGCCGCATTACCAGAGGCTTTGCGCCAATCATGAAGCCATCGGTCGCTGCATTTCTTTAACCGCCGTGCGGCGGCCCTGTTATCACGTCGCCAATCATACGGAAATTCGAAATAGTTCTTACCTCGCTCGATCCTGAATGTCTCAGCCAACGTTGCCGTCAAAGCGGCATATCCATCGATTTTCCAGAGATAGGGAAACAGATGAAGATCGGGCAAGATGCGGTCGGCCTCCACCTCGTCCACGATCGCATCAGGATCCCCCGAATCTTCGGTGAGGGTGAGGTCAGTTATGCTACTGCCGAGGCTCGCAAGTGCGTGCAACCCAGCAGCAACCGACAGACCCCAGACCTCGCGCTCACGATGCCGCAATACGCTACCGAGGATCCCGGGGATCACTATCAGGACATCCGGCATCGGGTTCCGGGCCATTGTCACTGAGGCGTCAGGACGTCGCGCAACGAGGTTACTTGTCGGGCGGGAGGAAGAGAAACTCCCCTTCTCCATTCAACTTGGCATACTGCGGCGTTTGCCGGTTTTCCGATTCCACCACCACGCGTTCCTGGATGTAGACCGCAAGCTTGAGGGCCGTCAAACCGCTTCGAGCCGGATCAGCCCAGCCCTCGAGCCCCTTGAGAAAGCTGCGGGTAAAAATGCCGTGGCCTCCTTCCTCGATCACTTTCTGACCGCCCGTCCCAGCAGTTAAAAGCTGCACCACGGGCTCACGGGTCAGCACGGATAGATCAACAGTGGAGTCGGTAGCTATCACATCCCGTTTGGCGGCATACCCGGAGAAACAAGTATCCAGTACGAAGAGGATGTGCTTAGGCGGCAGACGCTGTCCGATTTGCGCAAACTCGGCCATGGGCAGCGCACTGAGAGGCAGGTTCGAGGGATCGGCGTCATATGGCAGCAGATAGCCCTCCTCGCCCTTATGCTGCTTCAGTACCTGCCCGTGGAGAGCGAAGAAGATCAGCAGTCTGTCATCCCGATTAGTCGACATGAGTTTGCCGTAGATAGCTTTCTGAATGGCCTCTTTGGAAGCTTTCTCGTTCTGCAGCATCTCAATGTGATCAGGAGGGAAGCCGGCCTTGGGAAGCCCTTCGGCGACAGCCCGTGCGTCCGCCACCGCATAGGATAGTCGACCGACGTGAGGTGACTTATAGGTATCGACGCCGACGACGATCGCCCACGAATCATTGTAGTAGGTGCGTAGGTCGGCGGCGCGGCGGGGTCGAACGGAACCGTCTTCTTTCATGACCACCTCGGCTTCACCGATCTCCGGCCGCAGCCGACGGATGTGAATCCGCTTATAAACGATGCCGGACGGCTGATCCGGCTTTCGCAATTCATAGTCCACCGGATCACCACCGACTTCTGCAACAATCCTCTTGACGGCGTTATACGTGACTTGGTCCACCAGGACGCGCAGTCCGCCGCGGGCTTGTCCCTCAAATGCGGCGGCGAGGTTTACGAGGTTGCCAAGAACCGTGAAGTCTTTCACTCGCCCGCTGCCGATGGATCCTATGATCACATTCCCCGTGACGATGCCCACCCCGACGTCGAGAAAGTTGAGACTCTCGGCCCGTTTGGTATTCCACTGGTCTCGAAGTTCTGTGAAGCGCTCCACGATGGAGAACGCACAGCGGACCGCTCGCAACTCGTGATCGCCTTCTCGAAAAAGCGCGAGTACGCCGTCGCCGAGGAATTTGTTCACCAGTCCGTCGTAATGTGTCACCTGGGTCGCAAGAAGGGTAAGGAACTCGTTGAGGTGCCCTTCAATCTCCTTTGGATCGCCGAGCACTTGAGCCAGCCGTGTAAATCCCCGCATATCGGCGAAGACCACGGTCATCCGTTCTGCGCGCGCCGAAGACTCAAGTTCCTTGAGCAGGTCGCCAGTCTTTTTGCCAGTCCTTGGCGAGGTGAACAGCCCCTTGTGAGCCAACAGATCCCGGAAATGCCGTGCATTGCGGATGGCTACAGCGGCATGCGCAGCGAAGTGCTCAAGCAGCATTACATCGCGTGGTGTGTAATTACCCGTAGTCTTGTTCAGCAGCTGCACGACACCGATACGCTCAGATCCGACGTTGAGCGGCACGCAGATCATCGATTCTGTCTCGTGTTTCGTTTCCTGGTCGACGCCCTTGAAGTGTTCCGGATCGGACTTCACTGAATGCTGGACCAGGGAATCCCCGCTGCGATAGACCTTCCCGGCGCTGCTGCTTTCGGGAATTCGTTTCGATCCTGTCTCGCCCATCGTCTCGAGAAGGGACTTCGCGACAGGCCCTATGGCCGCAGCAAAGTAGTATCCTTCTCGCTCGCCGTCTTTCACGATGAACGATGCGGATGGAGAATCCGTCAGTTGCCCGGCTCGCTCGAGTATCTTGTGGAGGAGATCGGACAGATCGAGCTCGTAACTCAGCTCTTTCGCACTCTCGACAAGCGCAAGTAAATCTCCTTGACTCAGCATGTCGCCTCCACGCCTATGGGTCAGGCCCCTAGTTTTTTAGTCGAGCAAAAACAAAACTGATCTAACCTACACATCCGCTACCGCACATCTTCCAGGAGAGCACTGACATCCTGATGAGGCATGACAAGTGATAAGAGATCCGCACCTGCGGGATTTTCAAAACCCATCCCCTATCACTCATCACCGGTTTTGCTTCTTTGTTATGCGCCCATCCTAGTCCCGTGCGGGATGTACTAGAAGGCGGATACCCGAACGTCATAGCGGCGGGCGCTGCGAGCGGGCACTGTGGGTTGAGAGGGAGAGTGTCTTAAATATTAATAAATACAACGGCTTATGTCGTTTTCCCCTCTGAGAATAACAGGCATCGCTCCGTTTCTGCTCCTTGCGTTCAGGTGGCGATCATTTTCCATTTGAAACGTGCAAAGGGTCATCCTACCAATTCATTCTCGCTATAGTAGTGCGGAACAGTTTCACGATTCTGGCGCGTTCTTCCTTCTGTGTTGCGGCAGTCTCCTTTTCGGCCCAAATCAATCCGGTTTGCAGTGCGGCGAGCATTTGATCGCGCTGCCTGACCAGCTTGTCCAACGCGTCAAGCGCCCGATCTGCCACAATGCTAAGGTCATCGTGCGGGAGCTTGTGTTTGTGGAGGAGTTTATGATTGACGAATGCGTCTAGCACGTCGTCGGTGAAGTCGGGGCACGAGTAGCTCATTGTTGGCTCCTGTGGAAAATCCTAAGGATCGGGTCTTGAATTAGCTTACATCAACGGTGAGGGAGCCAGGCTCGAATTATTGCCGCCTTGCTCAAGGCACCAGCCTCAGCCGCGGCTCCACCCGCGCGATGCGCTCGTAGTCGCGGTCGCCGTGCAGAAGCACCGCCCCGTAATCCACGGCCGTTTGCGCGACCAGGCAGTCTATCGCGCTTCTTACGGTGACCAGTGATTCGCGATCAGCGGCCAGCGGTCATACGGGAACGGCGCGCAGCGCGCTCACTCATGGGACGTACCGCGAGGCGCATCCCCATCGCCTTGAGCAGCGCCGTCAGGCTCCTGAGCTCCGGGTTGCCGTAGGGCGAGAGCGTCCGGTAGAGCGTAGTGGCGTTGAGCTTCGCCTCCTCCGCCACGCCGGGCACGCCCCCGAAAGCGCGGGCCATGTGGCGCAGCGCGGTCAGCAGCTCCTCCTGATCGCCGTCCTCCAGCACGGCGTTCAGGTACTCCGCGGCGAACTCGGGATCGCCGCGGAAGCTTTCCGCGGTCGCCGCCTCGTGGCGGCGGAACGGCGGTGATTTCGTCTTGCGTTTCATGGCACTCTCCGCTGATAGTCTTTCCAGCACTCCACCGCGCGCTTGATGTCGGCTTGCTGCGAGCGCTTGTCGCCGGCGCACAGGAGCAGCACGATGGCCCTTCCCGCCCGCGCGTAATACACGCGGTAGCCGGCGCCGATGTCTATCCGCAATTCCCACACCCCGTCCCGGCAGAACTCGTGATCGCCGAAATTCCCGGCGGCCAGCCGGTCCACCCGGCGCTGCACCGCAACCCGCGCCCGCATGTCCCTGAGGCCGTCGAGCCAGTCCTGGTAGAGATCCCGGCCCGCCGCCGTCAGATAGTGCAGGATGCCCATGGCAATTATCGCTTATAAGCGAATCTCGATCAATCCCCCCGGGTTTTTCGGAGAAGCGGGTCGCCACGAATTTCCGATGACCCGGCGCATACCGACAGGAACGCGCGGGGACAGCGAATGGTTTACTTGTAGCCTACCGAACCGGACCGAACCGGGTCGGACCAGCGCAAGACATTGATCAAGAAGTATGAAGCCGTAGGATAAGGCCCTTGTACAAAGGGTCACCCATTAACCTGGCGCCTTGCTCAAGGCGCCAGCTTCAGCCGCGGCTCCACCCGCGCGATGCGCTCGTAGTCGCGATCGCTGTGCAGAAGTACCATCCCGTAATCCACGGCCGTTTGCGCGACCAGGCAGTCTATCGTGCTTCTGACGGTGACGCCGGCGGCCCGGCAGCGGCGGTACAGGTCCGCCGCGGCGTCATAGGTCTGCAATCCGCGGCGGGGAGCCAGGAACAGCTGCCCGCGAAGGTAGGCGGAAATTTTTCTTGCGGCATCCGGCTCGCGCACCCCTTGCAGCACCTCCAGATAGATCAGCTCCGTGAGGGCGAACGCTTCGCGCGCCTCGAGCCGCCCCCGGAAGTATTCGACGGCCCGCGTCGTGCGCCCGGCGAGGAAATCAATCCAGACCGAGGTGTCGACGAGCAGCACTATCCGCCCGCGCGGAGCTTCTTGTGGTCGTAAGCTGGAGCGAGCCCGCCGATGCCGAAAATCTCCCGGACGTCCGGGCGCGAGCGGCCGCGCACGAACTCGCGCAAGGCGACGTGGACGGCTTCGCGCTTGGTCTTCGCGCCGGCAAGCTTCATCGCCCGGGCCACGAGCCTGTCGTCAATCACGATGTTGGTGCGCACGGCGGCTCCTGTGTGTATGCGATGTGTATGCGGCGGATTATACCCGCCGGGCGGGAGCGAGTCGACCTCAGGGACTGATCACCTTTTCCTGGCCACAAAAACGGTCTGGCATAGCCCGGGGCGGACCCGCACAACGCATGGATCCGGAAGTCAGGGAACGACGGGCAGCGCGGCGCCGGTCCTGCCCTCGAGATATTCCGCTTTCAGCTTTTCCAGGGCGGTCAGGTACTCTTCCATGCTCGAACGATTGTCCTGGTACTCGCGGGTGAGCTTCTGGTGCGCGGCGATGTAGGCTTGGTCGGTCATCATGCGGAACACTATACGCGCCAGACGCTCGCCAAAAGTGCCAAGCTCGATTTATCCTATTCGAATCCGGCCCTTTTGATTCTCAAAAACTGAGTTTGAAATCCAGCCCGTCTGCGAGCACGACTGGTTTGAGCGGAGACCTGCCTCCTTTCCTGTTCGGAGACTTGGCAGGCTCGAGCGCAACGAATCCATAACGCTCCAGTGTGTGGAGCGTACGAGTCAGATTGCTTGTCGCGCGTCCAGTGATTTCTTCCAGCTCTGTAATCGATTCTGGATTGTGTTCTCGAATAGCTTGAAGGAGAGCTTGATTTTCCTCCGATAGCACGCTGGCAAGCGATCGAAGCGAGGTAAACCAGATCTTCGGCTCATCCGGAGACGGTCTGTATTTGCCCCTGGCTATCGCAATCGTGCGCGCCTTTATTTCTTCATAGGGCATGATTCCCACTTTCATAGCCTTTCCAGCCATCGCGCTACTCCTTATCCAGCCGTTTAACGACAAATTTCACCACGTGCCCCTTCTCATCGATGACCAGCACTTGCCCATCAAGGTCAAGGAGCGTATCGAGCGAGGGGTCGCGATCCGGCATTGATTATATTATATCAGTTACTGATAAGTTCACTGCTGCGAGGAGGCATCCCGCACGGTTGATTATGTATTAACTAATTGATTTATAATGTAATATATTGTAATGGGTAAACCACTCTACCCCTGCTCATGCCCTCCGCCACACTGTGGCCAGCCACGGCTGCTGTTCCCGCGGCAGGCCCGCGGGGCGGTAGTAGTGGGTCAGCTCGCGGTAGCCTGCGTCGGTTAAATAACGGCGCCAGGTCGGCAGGTCCCAGTACGCGCCGTAGCGCCCGCGGTCCCACCCTTCCTCGTTGTTGCCGCGCGGGTTCGAGCTGAACAACACGCCGCGCGGCTTGAGGCTGGCGCGCAGCTCGCGCAGCACGCGCGGCAGTTCCTGGGTGGGCACGTGGAACAGCGCGGCGTTGGCGAAGACGCCGTCGAAACGGCCGGCGGGGAGGTCGAGCCGGAGGAAGTCCTGGTGCAGGACCTCGCAGCCGCTGTATGCGCGCGCCATCGCGACGAAGCGCGCCGAGCCTTCGAGGCCGACCGCGACGTGGCCGAGCCCGGTGAACGCTTTGAGGTCGCGCCCTGGCCCGCAGCCCAAATCCAGTATCGTGAACGGCGGCTCACCCTCGATGTGCTCGAGCAGCGCCTCGATGTTCTGGCCGACGTCGTGGTCGCGCGTGCCGTGCCAGAAATCCTCGGCGTGCCGGTCGTAATGCTCGAGCGTCCGCCCGGCGATGTCCTGCAGGTCCTGCGGATCGAGCGCCATGCGGCACTTTACCTGAGGGCGCTACGCCGGTAGCTCCGCCTTCAGCGCGTCCGCTTTGGCCGCGCAGGCCAGTTGCAGGAATTTCCGGTCATCCGGATCGCGGCATGCGGGGACCCGCCGAGCTTCGGATAGGCGAGCACGCGCACCAGCTCGGCGACCGTTGCCGCGGAACCCTGACGCTCTCAGGTCTTCCAGCCGATCCACTCGCACAGCCCGCGCCCCATGATCCATTCCTGGTCCCGCGCGGTGAGCCACGGCAGCTCCTCGGTGAACAAGGTGACGCATTGGCGGTTGGATTTTCTAAACGACTTCGCTCCTGCCGACGAACTGCAGCCGCGCGAGGTGCGCGTAGAGGCCGTCGGCGCGCA
>JACOVL010000062.1 GCA_016177355.1 Betaproteobacteria bacterium
ATGATCAACGAGGTGCTCGACGTGATGACCGAGCTCGCCCAGGAAGGCATGACGATGATGGTCGTGACGCACGAGATGGGGTTCGCCAGCCGCGTCTCGCACCGCGTGGTCTTCATGGACAAGGGCGAGATTGTCGAGGACGCCACCAAGGACGACTTCTTCGGCAAACCCCGCTCCGAGCGGGCGCAGCATTTCCTGTCAAAGATCCTGCACCATTAAACCGGCTGCCAGGACGCCGTCAGGGGGTGCGTAGCTGACGCGGCCCCGCCGGGGTCTGAATATGAGCGACCAGGTACGGGGGCTCGCCCGCCGGCAGGGCCGAGACGGAAAACGCGCCCTGAAATCCGATCGACTCCAGTACGCTCATTACCTTCCCCGCTTCGGGGTGAAAGCCTTCCAGTCGTATTAGCGAGCACCCCGGATCCTGCAGCGTATCCGCGGGATGAATACCGGGCGGCCACTGGATAAGTATCGGTGCGACGCCTTGAAGCGGGAGGCTGCCGTCCTCCGGGATGGTGATGAGCCAGTTCAATTTTCCCCGGCTCATGGACTCCACGTTTCCCAGAGACACCGGCGAAGCGGCAACTGCAGCACGTATGTCGTCAGTGCGCGCGATCCAGGTCGACAGCCGGGGGGCTCGGATTGAATCCGGTTGATCGAGCTGGAACCAGCGCGGCCGGCCGGGGTGAGGGACATCGGGATTTGCGGAAATAACCTCGAGGTAAACCTTCTCACCGAGCCTCAGAAAGTAATTGTGCGTCCCCATACGAGGATGTTCGCCGCCGACTTGAGGCATGACCCCTAGATTTCGGCGAACGAATTCCACGCCGGTTGCAAGGCTGGGCGCCGTGACAGCGATGTGATCAATATGGGAACTCGGCACTTGGTTATTTTATCCGTCTTGCGCCGATCCTGAGTTTCAGCTTCCAGGAACCGCCGTCCCGGACTACGACCCACATCGCTTCCGCGCGGCCAGCTTTGCCGCCGTCCGCCGTATACCGGGTGAACGTCACGTAAAACGCCTTGAGATCATCCCAATCCAGGATTAGGCGTGCCTCGTCCAGCTCGGTACACCCGAAGTTCTCCGCATCGATTCCCGCCCTTGCGTATTGCTTCAATAAATCAACATCGTCTCGATCGTCGTAGCGCCAGATCTCGCCGTCCTGCCAGAGATGGACGAAAGGCAGCGACACGACCTCCGCGAATCTCCGGTTGTCCTTGCTCGAGAAAGCGGCGACATGCTCGATCAGCGCTTTCAATGGTGTGTTGACCATCGGGCTCTCAGCCGCGGGTGACGTGGGCGGAGACGCAGAGCCACTGGCCCTGCCGGCGCGCCCAGACGTCGGTGTAACGGCCCGCTCCCGCCCGGCCGTCAGGCTTCCTGTAGGTCGTGCGCGCGTGGATGATGGCGATATCGCCCAGGATCCTGATGCGCACGTCGTGGGCCTCGAGGTTCGAGATCATCGCCGGCCGCGCGATCTGCGCCAGGAACCCCGCGCGGTCGACGAGCGAACCGTCGGGGTTGCTGTTCAGGAAGTCCTCGGCCAGGGCCTCCTCGAAATAACTGACGTCCGACATTTCGACCGCCCGGACGAAGTTCTGGTTCAGCCGCCGCAGGGTGTCTGCGTCGGCAGGGTTCGCTGCAGCGTCCTGCTTCATGGGCCACGCCTCCATCAATGAACGATGGACAGGATTATCCGCGGGGTATAACGTTAACGTTTCACGGACAGGTGAAATATGGATGACGAGCCCGGCATCGCCCGCGTCGCCGGCCTCCTCGCCGACCCCGGGCGCGCCAAAATACTCTGGGCGCTGATCGACGGCACGACGCGCCCGGCGGGCGAGCTGGCTTTCTCCGCCAACATCTCGGCGCAGTCGGCAAGCGCGCATCTCGCCAAGCTGGTGGACGGCGGATTGCTCGTTCAGGAAGCGCAGGGGCGGCACCGTTACTTCCGGATCGCGAGCGCCGAGATCGCGGACGCGATCGAAGGCCTGGCTTCGCTAAACGCGGTCCGGCCGCGCGCCCCGCGCAGCGTGCTGCCTTCGAAATCGGTGCCGGTCCAGTTCCTGCATGCCCGCACCTGCTACGACCACCTGGCCGGGGAGACGGCGGTGCAAATCCTCGAGGGAATGCTGAAAGCACGATGGCTGGCCCCCGAGAAACGGGATTTCCGCGTCACCCGGCTCGGCGCGAAAGAATTTGCGGCGCTCGACGTCGATCTCGATGCCGTGCGCCGGTCGCGGCGCGTGTTCGCGCGCGCCTGCGTGGACCTGACCCAGCGGCGCCCCCATCTCAGCGGCGCGCTGGCGGCCGCGCTGCTCGATCTCTACACCAAGCGGGGTTGGATCCTGCGCGCGCGGCGCTCGCGCGTCGTCACCATCACGCCCAAAGGACAGGAGGCCTTCCGGCGAACGTTCGGGACGAATTAGGCCTTACACATCCGCTCCATCAGCCGGCGCAGGAAGGCCTCGCACCGCGCGACCTGGTCGAGGGTGACGTACTCGTTGGGCTTGTGCGCCTGCTCGATCGAGCCGGGGCCGCAGATCACGGTCGGGATGCCGGCTTTCTGGAATTGCGAGCCCTCGGTGCCGAACGACACCTTGCCGATTTCCCGGCTGCCGGAGAGCTCCTGTGCCAGCGCTACGACCTCGCTCTCCGGCCCGGTGTCGAGCACCGGGATCTCGGACAGCTTCTCGATGGTGAACCCCGCCGCCGGGTGCACCGAGCGCATCTCCGGCTCGAGCTTGCTCTTCACGAATTCACTGAACTCCCGCAGCAGCCGCTCCGGGTCGTCGCCGGGCAGGTGGCGGAATTCGAAATCGAACGTGCAGTCGTGCGGGATGACGTTCAACGCGGTGCCGCCGCGGATCACGCCGGCGTGGACGGTGGTGTGCGCGACATCGAAGCTGCGGTCGTACGGACCGCGGTCGCGGTGCCGGCGCGCCAGGCCCTTGAGGAATGCCACCGCTTCCGCCGCGTATTCCACGGCATTCACGCCGTGCGGCGCGTACGCCGAATGCCCGGCGAGCCCGCGTACCGTGCAGCGGTAGCTCTTCTTGCCTTTGTGCGCGATGACGGGCCTCATCAGGGTCGGCTCGCCGACGATGCACGAGCGCGGGCGGATGCCGGCGCGCGCGAGGTCCGCGATCATGCGCCCGACGCCGAGGCAGCCGACCTCCTCGTCGTAGGAGAACGCGAGGTGCAGCGGCGCCTTCAGGCCGCGCTCCATGAATTCGGGCGCGAGCGCGAGCGCGCAGGCGACGAAGCTCTTCATGTCGGCGGTGCCGCGCCCGTAGAGCCGGCCATCCTTCTCCGTCACCTGGAACGGGTCGCCGTCCCACGGCTGCCCTTCCACCGGCACGACGTCGGTGTGGCCGGAGAGCGCGATGCCCGCTCCCGCGCGCGGCCCCAGCGTCGCGAACAGGTTCGCCTTGCGTTTCGCGTCGTCGTAGGTGAGGCGGACGCCGGCGTCGAGCGGCTTCAGGGTGTCGCGGATGAAATGGATGAGCTCGAGGTTGGAGTCCCGGCTCACGGTCGGGAACGCGACCAGCTTGCGGATCATCGCGACGCTGGCAGAGCCCGCGGTCATGATGGCCATCCGAATCGGTAAAATACCAGCATAGCAGATGTATTCATGGCCGAACGATGACGGGAAATTCCGTTTTGAAGCAAGTGATTGTTGCGCTGGCCGCGTGGGCGGCGTGCACGCTGCATGCGGCCGAGCTGCGCATCGGGTTGTCGGCGGACGTGACGACAATGGATCCGCATTTCATCGCGGCGCAGCCCAACCTCACCGCGCAGCACCACGTGTTCGAGTCGCTGGTGCACGTGGACGAGCGCGGGCGCTCGATCCCGCTGCTCGCCACCTGGCGCACGCCTGACCCGCTCACCTGGGAATTCAATCTGCGCAAAGGCGTGAAATTCCACGACGGGACCGGACTCACCGCGGAGGACGTCGTGTACTCGCTCGAGCGCCCGCTCGCGATCACCGGCAGCCCCGGCGGATTCGCGACTTACGTGAAGCCCATCGTCGCGAAGCAGATCGTGGACCGCTACACGGTGCGGCTCAAGACCGCCGCGCCCTACGGCGCGCTGCTCCAGGACCTCGCCGAAGTGATGATCGTGTCGAAAAAGGCGGCAACGGGCGCGACGGGCGCCGACTTCGACGGCGGGAAAGCGGCGCTCGGCACCGGACCCTACAAGCTCGTGAAGTTCTCGCGCGGCGACCGCATCGAGCTCGCGCGGAACGAGGAATACTGGGGCGGCCGCTTGCCGTGGGACAAGGTTACGCTGCGCATCCTGCCGAGCGACCCCGTGCGCACCGCGGCGCTGCTCGCCGGCGACGTGGACGCGATCGAACATGTGCCGAGCGCCGACCTCGCGAAGCTCCGTGCGCGCGCCGGCTTGAAGCTCGCGCAGGCCGTGTCGTGGCGCACGATACTGCTGCACCTCGACCAGGGCCGCGATCAGCCGCCCGGCGTGCTGTCGAAGGCGGGCAAGCCGCTCGAGCGCAACCCGTTCAAGGACGCGCGCGTGCGCCGCGCGCTGTCGAAGGCGATCAACCGCCGGCTGATCGTCGAGCGCGTGATGGAAGGGCTCGGCCTGCCCGCCGGCAACGTCGTGTCGCCCAGCGTCTTCGGCCACGACCCGGCGGTGAAGGCCGACGCCTACGACCCCGAGGGCGCGAAGAAGCTGCTCGCCGAGGCGGGCTACCCGGACGGCTTCCAGCTGACGCTCGCGACGCCCAACAACCGCTACATCAACGACGAGCAGGTGGCGCAGGCGGTGGCGCAGATGTTCTCGCGCGTCGGCATCGCGGCGAAAGTCGAGGCGATGCCGCTCTCGGTTTATTTCGGCAAGGCGCGCGGCGGCGCTTTCGGCGTGACGCTGCTCGGCTGGGGCACGCTCGCGGCCGATTTCGCGTTGCGCTCGCTCGCCGCTACCGCCGACCCCGGCAAAGGCTACGGCGCGTGGAACTGGGGCGGCTACGCCAACGCCGGGCTCGACGCGCTGGTCGCGCGCGCGCTCGGCACCGTGGATCCCGCGCAGCGCGAGGCGCTGGCGCGCAACGCCAGCGCGCTCGCCGCGCGCGAGCTGCCGTTCATCCCGCTGCACTACCAGGTGGTGACGTGGGCGATGAAGAGCAATCTCTCGTACGCGGCGCGGACGGACGAGTTCACGTTCGCGCATCATTTCAAGCCCCAATGACACGCGAGATCGGGAGATCGGGAGGTCGTGAGAGGGATTTTCCCTCTCCCGCTCTCACGCCCTTACGCTCTCACGAATAAGTCTTATCCTTGGCTGATGCTCGGCTTCGCCCTTCGCCGACTTATCCAGAGCGTACTGGTGCTGTTTGTAATGTCAGCGTTGGTGTTCGCCGGCGTCTACGCCATCGGCAACCCGGTGTACATCCTGGTGAGCCCGCAGGCCGACCAGGCGGAGATCGCGCGCGCGACCGCGGCGCTCGGGCTCGACCGCCCGCTGTGGGAGCAGTACTGGACGTTCGTCGCGGGCGCCGTCGGCGGCGAGCTGGGCAAATCGTTCGTCTGGAACACGCCGGCCGTGCAGCTGATCCTCGAGCGCATGCCGGCGACGCTCGAACTGGCGCTCTCCGCGATGGCGATCGCAGTCGCGCTCGGCATACCGCTCGGCCTCCTCGCGGGGCTGAGGCCCGACTCGTGGACCGGCAGGACCATCATGGCGGGCTCGATACTGGGGTTCTCGCTGCCCACGTTCTGGGTCGGGCTGATGCTGATCATGCTGTTCTCGGTCGAGCTCGGCTGGCTGCCCACTTCCGGGCGCGGCCCAACGACGGAGGTGCTGGGCGTGCCGCTGAGCGTGACGGGCTGGGAAGGGCTGCGCCACGTTCTGCTGCCCGCCGCCAACCTCGCGCTGTTCCAGCTTTCCCTCCTCATCCGCCTCACGCGCGCTGGCACGCGCGAGGCGCTGGCGCAGGACTACGTGCGCTACGCGCGCGCCAAGGGGCTCGCCATGGAACGGGTGATGCGGGTGCACGTGCTGAAGAACATCGCGATCCCGATCGTGACCGTGACCGGGCTCGAGTTCGGCTCGCTGATCGCGTTCGCGGTCGTCACCGAGACCATTTTCGCGTGGCCCGGCATGGGCAAGCTCCTGATCGACTCGATCAACGTGCTCGACCGGCCGGTGATCGTCGCCTACCTGCTGGTCGTCGTCGCGATCTTCGTCGCGATCAACCTGCTCGTGGACCTCTTATACGGCGCGCTCGATCCGCGCGTGCGCCTCGCCGGAGCCCGTGCATGAACGCTGCCGCAGATTTCGCGCGCGACCGGATCGCGGTTACTGCACTGGCTGTGCTCGCACTGATTCTGTTCGCTGCCTTCTTTGCTCCGTTTCTGTCTCCGCAAAATCCCTACGACCTGGCGCAGCTCGATCTCCTGGATTCCAAGCTCGCGCCCGGGGCGAGGGCCGGGGCCGGGTTCACTTACTGGCTGGGCACGGACGACCAGGGCCGCGACATGCTGTCCGGCATCTTCTACGGCCTGCGCACGAGCCTCGCGGTCGGCGCGATCTCGACGCTCGTCGCGCTCGCGCTCGGCATGGCGATCGGCCTCGTCGCCGCCTACGCCGGCGGCTGGGTGGACGCCCTCATCATGCGACTCGTGGATCTGCAGCTCTCGTTCCCCTCGATCCTGATCGCGCTGGTGCTGCTCGCGGTGGCGGGCCAGGGCGTGGACAAGGTGGTGATCGCGCTCGTCGTCGTGCAGTGGGCCTACTACGCGCGCACCGTGCGCGGCACGGCGCTGGTGGAGAAGCACAAGGAATACGTGGACGCCGCGCGCGTGATGGCGTTCGGCGCGCCGCGCATCGTGTTCCGGCACATCCTGCCGAACGTGCTGCCGCCGCTGATCGTCGTCGCCACCGTGCAGGTCGCCCACGCGATCGCGCTCGAAGCGACGCTCTCGTTCCTGGGCCTCGGCATGCCGATCACCGAGCCGTCTCTCGGACTCCTGATTTCCAACGGCTTCGCGCATCTGATCTCGGGCCGCTACTGGATCAGCTTCTTCCCCGGCATCGCGCTGCTGATCACGATCGTCGCGATCAACCTCGTCGGCGACCGTCTGCGTGACGTGCTGAATCCGCGGTTGGCGAGCCACTACAGCGCGTAAAAATACATACGATCTTGAATTAACAGAACATCATAGGAGAAGCGAAATGACTCTATGCCCCATCGCCCTGGCAGTCGGGTGCAAGAAATGCCCGGCTTTCGCGGTCTGTCCGCTGAAAGGCGTCATCGGCGACTACAAGAAGGAAGAAGAAACGCCACCGAAGCAGCCAGCCGACCCGGCAAAACGCGACGGGAAGCATTGATGCATGGAGAAACCGGGGCAGAGTAAGATTTTAGCCGCAAAGGAGGCGGGGCAGCATGGGACAAGGCGAAATTCGGGGCTACACGGTGCAGGCGCGCTCGACCGACACGTTCGGACGGGTGCTGTGCAATGCCCGCGACCACCATTTTATCGTCGACGGCCCGGTCCAGAACGGCTGCCCGGGCGAGGCCATAACCCCCGCTGAACTCTTCCTCGCCGGCGTCGCCGCCTGCGGGGTCGAGCTCCTGCAGGTCATCGCGAGGGAGCAGCAGCTTGCGCTGCCGGCGGTCAGCGTCGAGATTGCGGGCACGATCGATCGGGGCAACCCGGTGCGGCGGGACGTGACGGTCTTCAACGCGGTACACCTCCGCTTTCACCTCAATGGCGTGACGCAGGCGCAGAGCGCCGATCTCGTGGAGCGGTTCAAGGGCAGGTGACCGCTCTACGGCAGCGTCGCAGTTGCGACGCCTGATGTCCGGGTCGAGGTGAGCGCGACGGCGTAAGCCTCCGGGCTTACCGCCGCGCGGCTTCAGCCAGCGCCTTCTCGACCGTCTCCACGATCTCCGCCTCGTAGGCGCGCACGAAACTCAGCCCCTGGTCGGTCGTGATGCGGTGCTTTTTCATGACCTCGCGCGGCGGGGGCTTCAACGCGTCCACGCGCTTGAAGAAGGCCATGGTCCGCGCGAGATCCCGGTCGTGCGCGTCGTACACGCTTTCGAACAACGGGTAGTGGCGGCTGTAGGTCATCTCGTTCGCCATGCCGACGTTGTTGAGCGACCCCCTCTTCCACCGGAGCGCCCGCTCCGCCCTGCTCAGAATTCTCGCCCGCTCCTTCAGCAGCGCGTCCGGTGAAATTTCCTTTTTCTCGTAGCGCGCGTAGTGCCCCGCGAGATCCTCGTAGAGGCCCTTGACCGTGCGGGTGCGCCCGGTCTCCACGCTGGCGTAGCGCTGGATCGCGATATTCTCGCGGCTCAGCAGTCCGTATTTCTCCGCGCTGAACGCCGCCATCCCCTTGTAGGCGATGAGGTTGCACAACGCCTCCTCGATGCCGTACGGGAACGCGAACTGCTCGTGGCAGTCCTCGTGGATCACGAGATAGATGAAGCGGTGCAGCGGCACGCCGAGCATCTCGGAAGTCACGGCCGCGCCGACCTCGCCCAGCGCCTCGACCGTGCCGAAGTAGACGTCGGTGCCCTCGGCCACGGCGCGGCATTCCTGCTCCGACTCCACGTCGAGCCACCGGATCTCCGGATCCTCGTAGGAATACGGCAAGTAGAGGCGCGACACCCGGCCGCAGAAGGGGTAGCCGCCGTCTTCCTCGGAGAATTCGATGAAGGCTTCCGGGTCCTCGAAGCCGATCCGCCGCTCGAACACCCTGATCTCCTCGAGCAGCGGCTCCCATTCCTTCGGGATCTTCGCGTCCCGTACCAGGACGCAGCCCGCGACCACGGCCGCGAGCAGCGCGAGGGCGGCGAGCAGTACTGCAAGGCGGTTGGTCACGCGCTGGTTCTTTCTCCGTTGGCCCGCATCCAATAACGCCTGGACCCGGGCGCATGATGACAGTTCCGGGCGATCGCGGCTAATTCAAAAAAATCAAGGAAATAGCGGCATTTCCATGCTACAATCGCGCCCCTTTGCGTAGAGAACACCGCCTCATGCCGCGCGCCATCCGCAACATCGCGATCATCGCCCACGTCGATCACGGCAAGACCACGCTGGTTGATCAGCTGCTGCGCCAGTCCGGCACGTTCGCCGCGCACCAGCACCTGGTCGAGCGCGTGATGGATTCGAACGACCTCGAGCGCGAGCGCGGCATCACCATCCTCGCCAAGAACTGCGCGGTGAACTACGCCGGCACGCACATCAACATCGTCGACACCCCGGGCCACGCCGACTTCGGCGGCGAGGTCGAGCGCGTGCTGTCGATGGTGGACGGCGTGCTGCTGCTGGTGGACGCGGTCGACGGCCCGATGCCGCAGACGCGCTTCGTCACGCGCAAGGCGCTGGCGCTGGGCCTGAAGCCGATCGTGGTCGTCAACAAGATAGACCGCCCCGAAGCGCGCGCCGAGTGGGTGGTGAACCACACTTTCGACCTGTTCGACAAGCTCGGCGCGAGCGAGGCGCAGCTCGATTTCCCGATCGTCTACGCCTCCGCGCTGCAGGGATGGGCGGTGGCGCAGGTCGGGGAAACCGGCGCGGACATGAAGCCGCTGTTCGAGGCCATCCTCGAGCACGTGCCGGTGCGCGCCGACGATGCCGATGGCCCGCTGCAGCTGCAGATCTGCTCGCTGGATTATTCGAGCTACGTCGGGCGCATCGGCATCGGGCGCATAGCCCGCGGGCGCATCCGCTCGGGCCAGAACGTGCTGCTGCTGAAAGGTCCCGGCACGCCCCCCCTGCCGGTCAAGGTCAACCAGGTGCTGGTGTTCAAGGGCCTCGAGCGCGTCGTCACGGAAGAGGCGCAGGCCGGCGACATCGTCGCCATCAACGGCGTGGACGAAATCGGCATCGGCGTGACGATCACCGACAGCGAGCAGTCGGGAGCGCTGCCGCTGCTGAAGGTGGACGAGCCGACGCTGGTCATGAATTTCCAGGTCAACACCTCCCCCTTCGCCGGCCGCGAGGGCCGCTTCGTCACCAGCCGTCAATTACGCGAGCGCCTCACGCGCGAGACCCTGGGCAACGTCGCGCTGCGCGTCGAGGACACCGCGGACCCCGACGTGTTCAAGGTGTCGGGCCGCGGCGAGCTGCACTTGACCATCCTGCTCGAGAACATGCGCCGCGAAGGTTACGAGATGGCGGTCTCCCGCCCGCGCGTGCTGCTAAAAGTGATTAGCGGCGTCCAATGCGAGCCGTTCGAGTTGCTCGCGGTGGACGTCGAGGAGGCGCACCAAGGCGCGGTGATGGAAGCTCTCGGCAGCCGCCGCGGCGATCTTCTGGACATGCAGCACGACGCCACAGGAAGAAATTCGGGCCGCGTGCGTCTCGACTACCGCATCCCCGCGCGCGGGCTGATCGGCTTCCAGCAGGACTTCCTCACCCTGACGCGCGGCACCGGCGTCCAGAGCCACGTGTTCGACGACTACGCCCCGATGAAGCCCGAGATCGAGGAGCGCAGGAACGGCGTGCTGGTGTCGGCGGAGAACGGTGAGGCCGTCGCCTACGCGCTGTGGAAACTGCAGGAGCGCGGCCGCATGTTCGTCAACCCCGGCGAGCCGCTCTACGAGGGCATGATCGTGGGGCTCCACAGCCGCGACAACGACCTCGTCGTCAATCCCGTCAAGACCAAGCAGCTCACCAACATCCGCGCCGCCGGCAAGGACGAGGCGATCCTGCTGACGCCGCCGATCCGGCACACGCTGGAATCCGCCGTCGAGTTCATCGCCGACGACGAGCTGGTCGAGATCACGCCCCGGTCCATCCGCATCCGCAAGCGCCTGCTCCAGGAGCACGAGCGCAAACGCGCCGCCCGCGCCGCCGCGTGACGTCGAACCGGCGCCCGCTCAACCGCGCGCGGGCGGCACGTAGCGCGACCGGGTCAGCACTTCGGGCTTGAGGATCTCGTCAAGCTCGGCCTTGCTCAGGAGCTTCTTTTCCAGCACCAGCTCATAAACGCTCTTGCCGGTGGCGTGCGCTTCCTGCGCCACCTGGGTCGCCCGCTCGTATCCTATGTACGGATTGAGGGCGGTGACGATGCCGATGGAGTTCTCGACCAGCGCGCGCAAGTGCTCGCGGTTGGCGGTAATGCCCCTGACGCAACGTTCCCTGAGCATGGCGCAGCCGTTCCTCAAATGCATAAGGCTCTTGAACAGGCTGTGGGCGATGATGGGTTCGAAGGCGTTCAACTGCAGTTGCCCGGCTTCGGCCGCGAACGAGACCGTCACGTCGTTGCCGATCACCTCGAAAGCGATCTGGTTCACGACTTCCGGGATCACCGGGTTGATCTTGCCCGGCATGATGGAGGAACCGGCCTGCACCGCCGGCAGATTGATTTCGCCCAGGCCCGCGCGCGGACCGGATGAAAGCAGCCGCAGATCGTTGCAGCTCTTGGAGAGCTTGACCGCCACGCGCTTGAGCACCCCCGAGACCTGGACGAACGCCCCGGCATCCTGGGTGGCTTCGACCAGGTTGCCGGCGGTGACGAGCTCGATGCCCGTGATGTCGGCAAGCTTGCGGCGGACCAGCGGCGCATAGTCCGGGTGCGCGGTGATGCCGGTTCCGATGGCCGTCGCTCCGAGGTTGATCTCGTGTATCAGCAGGCAGGCTTCCTTGAGCCGCTGCTCGTCCTCTTCCAGCATTACGGCATAGGTCGAGAATTCCTGCCCCAGCGTCATCGGCACCGCGTCCTGCAGCTGGGTGCGGCCCAGCTTGAGCACGCCGGCAAACTCCGCCGCTTTCTCCGCGAACGCCGCGCGCAGCTCGGCCATCTCGAAGGTCAGGCGGTGGATGCCGAGGTGCACCGCCACCTTGACCGCGGTGGGATAGACGTCGTTGGTGCTCTGACTCATGTTGACGTGCTCGACCGGATGCAGGTGCTGGTACTGTCCCTTCCCGCGCCCCATCAGCTCGAGCCCGCGATTGGCGATGACCTCGTTCGCGTTCATGTTGGTCGAGGTGCCCGCGCCGCCCTGGATCACATCCACCACGAATTCCTCGTGCAGGCTGCCTTCGCGGATCTCCCCGCATGCCTTGACGATCGCCTGCGCTTTTTCGTCATCGAGCAGCTTCAGCTCGTTGTTGGCGAGAGCCGCCGCCTGTTTCACGCACGCCAGCGCGTTCACCAGATCGGGGTAATTCGAAATCGGGGTGCCCGTAATCCGGAAGTTCTCGAGCGCGCGCAGCGTTTGCACGCCGTAATAGGCGTGCCCGGGCACGGCGCGCTCGCCGAGCAGGTCGTGTTCGTAACGCAAAGATTGTTGATTCATTGCGAATCTCCAGGTCAGGCGGAACCGGGGGGCGGAGGCACAGGGGCATCATGATACGAACCGCCGGCCGGGTTCAAGACGTGACGCACAGCCGGCATTGCCCCCCGGCAAACGGCATTGTCGGGGTCCGGCCGTTCGCCGTATGCTGGATGGCATGAATATGCCTTTCGACATGTCCCTCGTCCAGCGCGGCGCGCGGCTGCGCCGCAGCCCTTTCTTCGAGGCCACGCAGCGCCACGGCGCGAAGGGCTACACCGTCTACAACCACATGCTGTTCCCGATCAGCTTCGGCGATCTGGAAGAGGAGTACTGGCATCTCCTCAACCACGTCACGCTGTGGGATGTCGCGGTCGAGCGCCAGGTCGAGATCACCGGCCCGGACGCCTTCGCCTTCACCAACCTGCTCACGCCGCGCGACCTCGCGCGCTGCGCCATCGGCCAGGGCAAGTACGTGGTCGTCACCGCCGAGGACGGCGGCATCATCAACGACCCGGTGCTGCTGCGCCTCGGCGAAAACCATTTCTGGCTCGCGCTCGCCGACTCGGACGTCCTGCTGTGGGCGCGCGGCGTGGCGCTCAACGCCGGAATGAGGGTGAAAATCGAGGAGCCCGACGTCTCCCCGCTGCAGATCCAGGGCCCCAAGGCGAAGAACGTCGTGCAGGCGCTGTTCGGCGACGCCGTGACGAAGCTGCGCTACTACTGGTTCCTGGAGACGAAGCTCGACGGCATCCCGGTCGTGGTCACGCGCACCGGCTGGACCGGCGA